>NZ_CP090953.1:3542500-3797930 GCF_021513175.1 Sphingomonas sp. S2-65
TTCGCCGGCCACCAGCAGCGTCTTGGCATTGCTGAAGGTCGTCCCGCTGGTGTTGCGCAGCGTCACCCAGCCTTGGACGTCGATCCTGCCGCTCTTGTCGTCGAACAGGGCGACGTAATCCGCGCTCCACCCCAGTCCGCGGCTGAGATAGGACAGTGCGGCAGGACGCGCGCCGGCGCGGGTGCTTGCCAGCATGACCGACAGGGTAGGGCGCGCGCGCAGCGATTCGGGCACCCGATCGAACACCGCACGCACCGGCAGCCCGTCGTCCCGCAGCACTTCGATACGGCCGCCGATGTCGAGCACCACGCCGCCATTCACTGCCAACACCCGCGCCCGTTCGCGCGTCTCGGCGCCGGTCGCGGGGTTGGTGCGCACCAGCGTGATCGTCTCGCCGACTGCCTTTTCCATCAGGCTCGACGGGCTGAGCAGGTCATAGTCGAAATTCTGCTCGACGATTTGCGCGTCCGGAACCGCCAGCGACACGGTCTCGGGCCGGATCGCGGCGCTGACGTCGGGAAAGCTCTGCTGCACCCGCCCGTTCGCCAGGTTCAGCGTCCGCACGTCCTGCACCAGCGCGACATCGTTGTTGTAGATCGTAACCGACACGTCGCCCTGAGCGTTAGGGCCGGTCGCTGCTTGCGGCGCTTCCTGAGCGACTGCGGGCAGGGGAAGCATCAATGCCGCACAAAGCCCACCGACCGACCGCCGCATCGCATTCCCCCTACGCTGTTTCGGGCATCATGCCGCGTAGACCCGATGCTGGCAACGCGGCAGTCGGCGTCCTATCTTGCCAGTACACCCCCATGGGGCCATATCCCGGTCATGCTGAATATCCTTTCGATCCTCATCGGCCTCGTGGCGCTGCCCTTCACGCTGGTCGGTATCATCCCTTTTCCGCTGATCCCGATGTTCAACTGGGTCGCGCTGCCGATCGCGGTGGTCGGCACGGTGGTGGGCATGATGTCGCGCAGCAACGCCGGCCGGAACTTCAATCTGGTGCTGCTGGTGGTCAGCGGCCTGCGCGTGATGCTGACCGGCGGCCTGATCTAGGCAACGCCGCGGATCGTACCTAGCCACCGCGTCACCCGGCCTTGAGCCGGGGTCCCGCTGACCTGGTAGGACAGAGAGTTTCGACCGCTCCTGTGCGTTTCCATAGACCGACGCAAAGAAGCCCGGCGGTTTCCCGCCGGGCTCCCTCTCGCCTGCGTGGCAGAGCGTTTAGCGGCAGCGCACGTTGCCGCGGTCGACCGACGAGCCCAGCGCCGCACCGGCGGCTGCACCCAGCAGCGTGCCGAGGGTAGCCGAACGGCCGTTGGACAAGGTGTTGCCCAGCAGGCCACCCGCGACGCCGCCGACGATCAGGCCGGTGGTGCCGTCATTGCGGCGGCAGTAATATTGCCCGTTACGGCCGCGATAGATCCGGTCGTTCCGGCTCAGGCGGCGCTCCTGATAATAGCGGCCGTCGCGATAATATTGGTCGGCATAATAAGCGCGCTGACCGGGGCCCGGACGATTGTAATCGTAGTTGCGGTAGCGGCGCCAATCCTCGCGGCCCTGGCGGGTGTCGCGGCGGTCATAACGGTCGCGCCGATCGCGGCGGTCGTCGCGGTCACGCCAGTCCTGCGGAGCGGCGGCAGTGACGGCAGCGGCGCTGACCATCGTCGCGGTGCCTGCCGAAGCGGCAGGGATGGCTGCGGGCATGGTGATGGCAGCCAGCGTGGCGGCAAGAATGAAACGCATCGTGCGGCTCCTGTCGTTGTCGATGCGGTATGAACGTGCCGTCCGCGCGGACAGTTGCGTGAACGGGAAACTACCTCCCGTTCACCGTGCGTGCAGCATCAGATCCGCGTGTCGCCCGGATAGGCGAACAACAAGTCGCTGCCCATTTCGGCATGCAGCTCGCATTCGCCTTGCAGCGTCACGCATTCGCCTGCTCGGAACGCCACGCCGTCGACCACGCCTTCGCCAGTCACCGGGATCAGCCAGCCGGTCTTGCCTGCGGGCAGGCTGAGCTTGCGGTGCCCGCCTTCCCAGCGCTCGAGCACGAACTTGGGGCCTTCCACCAGGATGGTGCGGTCGTCGGCGACCTTGCCCGGCATCGGGTGCGGCACGAACGGCCGCGCGTCCGCCACCGCGACGCCGTCGTTCAGGTGCAGCTCGCGCGGGCGGCCATAATCGTACAGCCGATAGGTGGTCTCGCTGTTCTGCTGGGTCTCGATCAGGGTGATGCCCGCGCCGATCGCGTGCACCGTGCCGGAGGGCGCGTAGAAGAAGTCGCCGGCCTTTACCGGCTTCCAGTCGAGCAGTTCCTCGATCGACCCGTCCAGCGCGGCGGCGCGCAGCGTCTCGGCGTCGACCGGAGCCTTGGTGCCCAGCGCGATGGTCGAATCGGGCTCGGCCGCCAGGATCACCCAGCACTCGTCCTTGCCGCGCGGCAGACCGCGCGCATGCGCCTGCGCGTCATCGGGGTGCACCTGCACCGACAGCTTCTCGGACGTGAACAGATATTTGATCAGCAGGTCCGGGGTGCTGTCGCCGGGCGTCTGGAACCAGACCTCGCCCACCGGCTCGCCATCGGCAGCGGGATCGGTGAAGCCGGGATACAGCTTGTGGCGCCCCCACGGTTTCTCGACGCGATGAGTTGCAAGCAGGGTCGCGGTCACGATGGTTCTCCGGGTTCTGAGCGCAGGTTTCGCCCGCCACCTAGCCTCTCTGGACCTTCCGCCGCAATCCGGCCCTGAAAAGGATTGTTTGACGCCATGGCCCTCGGCTAAGACCCAAACCCATGCGTACCTCCCTGTCGCGCGCCGCCGCGCTCGTGCTTCTCCCGGTCCTCGCTTTCTCCGCCGCCGGCTGCGCCCGCCGCGGGGGTAGCAACGCCGACCTGCCTTATGTCGCGCGCGACGTCGGCACGCTCTATTCGGCCGGCAAGGACCGGCTGGATCGCCGCCAGTACAAGCTGGCCGCGGCGCTGTTCGACGAAGTCGAGCGCCAGCATCCTTATTCGATCTGGGCGCGCCGCGCGCAGCTGATGGGGGCGTTCAGCTACTATCTGAACCAGGACTATGCCCAGGCGATCGCCTCGGCGCAGCGCTTCCTGGCGGTTCACCCGGGCAACCGCGACGCGCCTTACGCTTATTACCTCATCGGCCTTTCTTATTACGAGCAGATCTCGGACGTCACCCGCGATCAGAAGATCACCCAGCAGGCCCTCGACTCGCTCGGCGAGCTGACCCGCCGCTATCCCAACACCCGCTACGCCGCCGACGCGCGGCTCAAGATGGACCTGGTCCGCGACCACCTCGCCGGCAAGGAAATGGAAATCGGTCGCTTCTACCAGCGCCGGGGCCAGTGGCTCGCCTCCACCGGCCGCTTCCGCGCCGTGGTGGACAATTACCAGATGACCACGCACGTGCCCGAAGCGCTGCTGCGTCTGACCGAGAGTTACATGAACCTCGGCCTGCCGACCGAAGCGAACAAGGCGGCCGCCGTGCTCGGTGCCAACTATCCTGGCACCGACTGGTACAAGCGGGCCTATGACGTGATGCAGGACAACCGCGAGAAGCTGACCCAGGCGCAGGCCGAGGCGGACGCTCCGGCGCCAGCTCCCGCGCCGACGCCCGCCCCGACACCCACCCCCGCGCAGCCTCAGGTGACACCGGCCGGTTGAAAAGCGGGCGTGACGGCTTCCGTTCGCGCTGTGTTCCTGCGATAAGCCGCGGCGATGCTGACGGCGCTCTCCATCCGCGACGTGGTCCTGATCGAGGCGTTGGACCTCGAATTCGGGACGGGTCTTGGCGTGCTCACCGGCGAAACCGGCGCGGGCAAGTCGATCCTGCTCGACGCGCTCGGCCTGGCGCTCGGCGCGCGCGGCGATAGCGGGCTCGTTCGCCAGGGCGCGGCGCAGGCGGTGGTCACCGCCAGCTTCGACACCCCGGCGCAGGATGGCGCCATCGCCAACCTCCTTGCCCAGAACGGCCTGGAGCTCGAACCCGGCGAACCGCTGCTGATCCGCCGCATCGTCAAGGCCGATGGCGGCAGCCGCGCCTTCGTCAACGATCAGGCCGCATCCGCCGGGCTGCTGCGCGAACTCGCCCCGCATCTGGTCGAGATCCACGGCCAGCATGACGATCGCGGCCTGCTCAACGCGCGCGGCCACCGCGCGATGCTCGACCTCTTCGCACGACTCGATACCGGCGCCATCGCAATCGCCCACCGCGCTTGGCGCCAGGCCGAGGACGCGCTCGCGGTTGCCCGGGCCGAACAGGAACTCGCCGAGCGCGACCGCGAATGGCTCGAACATGCCGTCGCCGAACTGCGCGGCCTCGCACCCGAACCAGGCGAGGAGGAGCGCCTCGCCGACCGTCGCGCCACCATGCAGCGTGGCGAAAAGATCGCCACCGAACTCCAGTCGATCGCCGAACTGCTCGACGGCTCCGAAGGCGGCCTCAGCCAATTCCGCCAGGCCGCGCGCATCCTCGAACGCATCGCCGAGGGGCATGACGCCCTGGCCGAGGCGCTCGCCGCGATCGACCGCGCGATCACCGAGGCCGCCCTAGCCCAGGACGCGATCGACCAGGCCGGCGATGCGCTCGCCTTCGACCCCGCCGCGCTCGAGGCGGACGAGGCGCGGCTGTTCGAACTGCGCGGCCTGGCCCGCAAGCATCGCGTCCACCCCGACGATCTCTCCGCCCTGCTCGACGATCTCGCCAGCCGCCTGGAGCGCGTCGAGAGCGGCGGCGCCGGCATCGCCAAGCTCGAACGCGCCGTGACGCAGGCGCATACCGCTTATGCCGAAGCCGCCCGCACTCTGTCGCAGGCGCGGCAACAGGCCGCCGCGCGCCTAGACGCCGCGGTGGAAGCCGAACTCAAGCCGCTGAAGCTCGACGCCGCCCGCTTCCGCACCGTGGTCGAGCCGCTCGACCAGGCGCAATGGACCGCCACCGGCATGGACCGCGTCGAGTTCGCCGTCTCGACCAACCCCGGCGCGCCGTTCGCGCCGCTGATCAAGATCGCCTCGGGCGGCGAGCTGTCGCGCTTCATCCTGGCGCTCAAGGTCGCGCTGGCCGAAGAGGGCGGGGCGCGCACGCTGATCTTCGACGAGATCGACCGCGGCGTCGGCGGTGCGGTCGCCAGCGCGATCGGCGACCGTCTCGCGCGGCTTGCCGGCACCGCCCAGGTCCTGGTCGTCACCCACAGCCCGCAGGTCGCGGCGCGCGGCGCCCAGCACCTCCTCATCGCCAAGAGCCATGACGGCATCGTCACCCGCACCGGCGTAACCCCGCTGAGCGACGTGCAGCGCCGTGAGGAAATCGCCCGCATGCTCTCCGGCGCGGAGATCACCGACGAAGCCCGCGCCCAAGCCCAGCGGCTGCTCGCCGCCTGACGCGCCGCCCCGAGGCACCGTTCGCGCCCCCGCGCGTTGTTGCACGACAACGCAGGAGTGGGTCATGGAAATCATCAAGCTTCCGGTAGGGCACACCGCCGCCGAGGATACCGACTGCATCCGCATCCAGGAGCTGCCCGGCGGCAAGTTCGAACTGAACGGCTCGGTGCTGGCGAGCTGCGGCGACGCCGACGCGTTCGAATCGGTCTCGATGGTCGGCAGCGATCCTTATGCTTCTTCGGACGACGCCGAATCGGCCGGGCTCGCCTGGGCCAACGAGCATTGCGTCGAGCGGCTCTACGTCGCCCGCTCCGACGGCACGAAGCCGCTTCCCGACCCGGTGTGAGGCAATTGCGGCGGCCAAGATGAACGGTCGCTCCGGAGATGCGACAAACTGCGACATAAAAGCGCCGGTTGCGGGACATTCCCGACACAGCGACGGTTCATTACCTCCTTCAGGCCGCCCACGCGGCCCGGTTCAAGAAGGAGCGTTTTATGCAGAAGTTCGCACTCATGCTCGCAGGCCTCGGCATCGCCGCCGCCACGGTTCCCGCCGCCGCCATCGCGGCGCCCGCACCCGCTTTTGCTCAGGCAGGCTGGCAGAACATCAACGCCCGCCAGGCACGACTGGAGACGCGCATCAACCAGGGCATCCGCTCGGGCGCGCTGAACCGCAACGAAGCGACGCGGCTCCGCAACGACTTCCGCGCGCTGTCGCGCCTCGAGGCGCAGTATCGCCGCTCGCGCCCCGGCCTGACGGTGGCCGAGCGCCGCGATCTCGATCGCCGCTTCGACGCGCTTTCGGCGCGGGTCCGCGTCGAGAAGAACGACCGCCAGCACAATCGCCGCCACTAATCAGAGCCGAGCTGCTCCCTCGCGGTTGAGGGACAAGGGCTAGGTTCGGCACCCGTCGGGGCTCGGTGCTCCGGCGGGTGCTTTCGTGTCGGAGCGACTATCACCGGATCGGCTTGCCGCTGTCCTTCCACTTGTCGAGGATCTGCGACTCGCCCCCTGCCGCATACGCGTCGGTAACCGCGCCGCTCTCGGCATAGGCAGGCTGTACCCGCTCCACCGGCGTCGCCACCGGCTTCGCGGCCACCGCCACCGGCACCGTGCTCACTGCGGCCACCGGCGCCGGGATAAGCCCGGCCATCGCCGGCACCGCCACCGGCGCATGCGGCGCAGGGTACGGCTCGCCGCCATGATAGGCCTGGCCGAACGCCGCCGCCGTGCCCCACCAGCCTTTCCAGCGGTGAAAGAAATGCGCTCCGAACACGCCGGTCATCACCAGGCTGCGGTTCCACGACGGCGTCACGGCATAGGTATGGTAATGCGTCGCCAGCCCGACCGGCGCGAACACGCTGCCCGCCAGCGCCGCCGCGGCGACGCCCTGCGCCCGCATCCAGGCGCTACGCGACGGCACTCGGGCCATTGCTCCATCGCAGGCGAAGCTGAACTGGCATCCGCGCCGCTCCGACCCCTGATACACCACGCCGCACACCGTTGCGGGAAAAGCGGAGTGCCGCACGCGGTTCAGCACCACCTGCGCCACCGCGCGCTGCCCGTCATCGGGCTCGCTCGCCGCTTCGTAATAGATCGCGCTGGTCAGGCACTGCAGCGCGCGCACGCGATCCTGCGTCGTGCCGGCGAGCCGAAACGGCTGTGCCGGCCGCACCGATCCGTCGCCCATTATAGCGGCGGAGGCCGCTACCGGCAGCGCGGGCAGGGCGATGGTGCCTGTCGTTCCCGCCGCCACTGCGGCATCGTCGTCAACGGCATTGAACAGCGCGGCGCCGGGGAAATGATCCTCGGCCTCATATCCGCTGGGGTTCGCCTCGGCGGACACCGCCACCGGCTCGGGCGATTGCAGCGCCTGCGCGGAAAAGCCGGCGCCGATCGCCGAGACCATCAGTCCCGCCGCCAGCCCCCGCATCTGCATTCGCGTGAATCGCCGCCAGGCCAAACAACATCTCCAACGCACCGGACAGGTGCGGACGGCAGCCCATATATCGTGCTTCCAACTGTCCTTCGCCCCCGGATTTCCGCCCGTCCCGGCGCGAAACAGTCTATGGTTAAGATAAGCCTTTGCGGCGCTCAGTGCCCTTGATGCTGCCGCCACCGCGCGCTTCCCCATGCCCGCAGCAACAGGTCGGCGCGCGCGCGGTCGGCGCTCCCCGGCGGCAATGCGGCATAATCCTGGTGCAGGCCGCGTTCCTCGAACCACACCGTCTGATTTTCCAGGTCGAAGCTGGTGCTCAGCCCGCCCGGCTGGACCATGCCGATCGCCGCCGGGGCATCCAGCGTGCCGATATAGCGCAGCACCGGAGCGCGCCGGCGAACGCCCGCGCGGTCACCCGCCAGCACTCGGCGCAGCAGCCCGCGATAGTCGCTCAGCCCCATCGGCGCGGACAGGTCGACGCCCGGCTCGCTGATCACCAGCGGGATGTGCGTCTGGGTGCGGTTGATGCGGTGGCCGTGACCCAGGAACCCGTCCTCGAACAGCGATTCGCCATGGTCGGCGGTCACCACCAGCAAGGTGTCCTGCCACACCCCCAGAGCCTTCAGCCGCGCGATGACGTCGCCGATCCGCGCGTCGGAATAGGCGACTGCGTTCCAATAGGTCGGCGCCAGTGCCGCGCGGTGCGCCGCGTCGATCTGGTCGCGCGGCAGCGGGTTCGGCTCGATCCGGTCCACCATGCCCGGATGATGATATGGGAAATGCGGCGACTGGAAGTTGAAGTAGAGGAAGGTCGGTTGCTGCCACCCCTTGGCGCCGATCCGTTGATCGAACTGCGCCAGCAGCTTGGCTTCATCGACCAGCAGCGATCCTTGCGCGGCGAAGCCGAACGCGCGGTCGGCCTTCAGCGTCTCCGCGTCGGCGAACACATCGCTCGTCGCCCGCATGCCGGTGACTTGCGAGATGTCGCCGAAGTCCTCGGGCTGGCCGGAGAATACCCCGATCCGATAGCCGGCAGCCTTCAAGTCTCGGAACAGCGACGGCGCGCCGACGCGCGGCTCATACTGCCCCGAGAACAGGCTCTTGAGCGATGCGGTGGTGAAACCGACATGGCTATACGCCTCGGGCGCCATGCTGCCCGCCTGCGCCAGCGCCTCCAGGTTCGGCGCGACCACCTTGCCGTTGACGCGCTTGCCGATCACGTCGCCGCGCGTGCTTTCCAGCACGATCAGCACCAGATGGCGTGGACGCTTGGGCAGGGGCGGGAGCGCAGGCGCGGAATCCGCCTCCAGCAGGTTCAGGTCGCCGCCGATGCCGTCTTCGTCCACGCCGTTGCCCGGAATATCGAGCGCCAACGGATAGCGCGTACCGTCGAACGGCGCCGGATCGCGCAGCGCCGAGAACCAGCTATAGCCGTCACCATCGAAATCGGTCAGCCGGTTGAGCCCCATGCCGATCGTGCTGGTGGCATTCATCCGTCCTACGGCGTGGCGCACATCGGGCTTCCCGTTCGCCGCGAGCAGCAGCGCCGGCACCAGCACCGCCAGCACCAGCAGCGTGCGCCATTCCAGCGCGGCTGCGGCGATCCGATCGGTGGCTGGCGTGAAGCGGCGGATCAGCAGCAGGCAGACCAGCCAGGCCAGGATCGCACCGCCCAGGATCTGCGCGATCAGTGCGCCTTCGCTCAACCCGAACAACGCCGCATCGACCAGGCTGCCGCCGCCCAGATTGGCCAGCAGCTGAAACGACACCGCGTCGCTGAAGTAACTGAGCAGCTCGAACTTGGCCATGGCGACGGCGATCGCGACCCCGCAGGTGACGAACAGAAAGGTCATCAGCCGCGTCAACCGCCGCGTGCGACCGTTCATCAGCACGAAGATCAGCAGATAGGCGAGGGCGACGTACAGCGCCTGCGCGGCCAGGGCGCAGGCGAGGAACAACGCGACCTCACCCGCACCATCCAGCGCACGCGATTGTCCGAACCCCCCGCCGAACAACCCGTATTTCCGCTCGGCGAGCAGCAGCTCGAATCCCAGCGTGACGAACAGCGCAACGACGACTGCAAGCCGCTCCACCGCCATCTTGCCCATCAGCCCACGAATGGATCCAGCCACGGCAACCGCCCCCCTTGCAGGTGACGCTACCCCAGCACCCCCTCCGTTTCGGTTAATCGCGCAAACGAACAGGCCCAACCAATCCTCCCCTGCAAGGGGAGGGGGACCGCGCCCGCAGGGCGTGGTGGAGGGGTATCCCGCCATCGATAGGCTGACACCCCTCCGTCAGCGCTGCGCGCTGCCACCTCCCCTTGCAGGGGAGGTTGAAAGAAGGGAGGCGGGCTGCCGGCGTAAGTCGCGCAACCCAACGTCAGCCTACCGATCCAACCGGGTTCGATCGACCACGACGCAGCTTTCGCAATCGCCCCCGCGCAACGGCGCCCCGTTTCCGCGACTCCAATCATCCTGCGCTACATGGTATCATCACCGATCTCCCGTGATGCCAAAGCCGGTTGCCCGAGCCCGTAAGTCGAGCCATGATCCCGCATCATCCGCCAGGAGAGCCCTTGATGTCCCGCCCGCTACTCGCATTCGCCTGCATCGCAGCCCTGGGAGCCGGGGGAGCCGCGGCGCAGTCCACGCGCCCGTCCGGGGACATTGCAGCCGCGGTCGCCTCCTCGACGCGGACCCCGGCAAACCGCGAGCGCGACCGGTACCGTCATCCGGTCGAGACGCTGACGTTCTTCGGCGTGAAGCCGACACAGACGGTGGTCGAGTTCCTGCCCGGTGGTGGCTGGTACACCGAGATCCTGGCACCGCTGGTCAAGGGGCGGGGCCACTATGTCGCGCTGGTACCGACATCGCAGGCCGATCGGCTTCGCACCGCGCTGGCGGGCAAGGCCGCGCAATATGGCGACACGCCGGTACATACGGTGGACTTCGCCACCGGCGTGTCGACGATACCCGCCGGGACGGCGGACGTGGTGCTGACCTTCCGCAACGTCCACAACCTCTTGATGCAGGATGATCCCGCCGTGTCCGGCCGGGTGTTCAAGGCATTCTACGCCGCACTCAAGCCGGGCGGCGTGCTGGGCGTCGTCGACCACCGGCTGCCTGAGGACATGGACACCGCGCGGGAAAAGACCAGCGGCTATATCAAGCGCTCTACGGTGGTCCGGCTCGCGCAGGAAGCCGGCTTCCGGCTCGCCGATGAAAGCCGCATCAACGCCAATGCGAAGGACACCCACGATCACCCCAACGGGGTCTGGACGCTCCCCCCGACCTATCAGCTCAAGGATCAGGATCGGGCGAAATACGCCGCGATCGGCGAGAGCGACCGCTTCACGCTGAAGTTCGTCAAGCCGCGCTGAGGGGCGCGGCGGGGAAGGGCGCTCAGCCCTTCTCCGCCGGTCCGCCGCGATAGTCTCGCCGGAAGCAATCGGCGAACGCGGTCAACTGCCCAGCCTCGATCGCCGCGCGCAGGTCGCTCATCAGCGCCTGGTAGAACCAGAGGTTATGCTCGGTCATCAGCATTGCGCCCAGGATCTCGCCCGCGCGCACCAGATGGTGGAGATATGCCCGGCTCCACGTCCCGCACACCGGGCAGCCGCACGCCGGATCGAGCGGACCCTGATCCTCGCCGAACTTGGCGTTGCGGATGTTGATCGGTCCGCCGCGCGTGAACGCCTGGCCGGTTCGCCCGGACCGCGTCGGCAGCACGCAATCGAACATATCGATGCCGCGCTCGACTGCGCCGACGATGTCGTCGGGCTTGCCCACGCCCATCAGGTATCGCGGCTTGGACTCGTCGAGCTGCCCGGGCGCATAGTCGAGCACGCCGAACATCGCCTCCTGGCCCTCGCCGACCGCCAGGCCGCCCACCGCATATCCGTCGAAGCCGATGTCCTTCAGGGCGTCGGCGCTCGACTTGCGCAGCCCCTCATCCAGTGCACCCTGCTGGATTCCGAACAGTGCCGCGCGCTCGGCATGCGCGCCACCCGCGTCGAACCCGGCGCGCGACCGCTTCGCCCAGCGCATCGACCGTTCCATCGCTGCTGCCTGCACCTCGCGGGTCGACGTCGTGGGGACCAGCTCGTCGAACGCCATGACGATGTCGGAGCCGAGCAGCCGCTGGATCTCCATCGACCGCTCGGGGCTGAGCATGTGCTTCGACCCGTCGAGATGCGACTTGAACGCGACGCCTTCTTCCGATCGCTTGGTCAATTCTGACAGGCTCATCACCTGATAGCCGCCGGAATCTGTCAAAATAGGGCGATTCCAGCCCATAAACGCGTGCAAACCGCCCAATCTGTCCATGCGTTCGGCCGTCGGGCGCAGCATCAGGTGATAGGTGTTGCCCAGGATGATGTCGGCACCCGACGCACGCACGTCCTGCGGCTTCATCGCCTTCACCGTGGCGGCGGTGCCGACCGGCATGAAGGCCGGGGTGCGGATCTCGCCGCGCTGCATGGAAATCGTGCCGCGGCGCGCTTTTCCGTCGGTTTTGTGGATGGTGAACTGGAAACGAGGCATGCGCGTTGCCCTAGCGCCGCTAAGGCATCCAAGTCGAGGGAACATGGTCAGCGAAGCCGATCAAAAACTGCGCGAAATGGCCGCGCACCGCGGTCTCAAGCTGGTCCGCTCCAGGCGACGCAAGGAAGGCGGGGATTACGGCCTGTTCGGCCTGCAGGACGCCGAAGGTAAGCCCGTCCTCGGCATAAAAGGCAAAGTGTTATCAGCTACTTACGAAGAGGTTGAGGGCTATCTCCGCGGCCAGCTCCACGCCGACTGGACCCGCTCCGCCGGCCCGCGAAAGAAGACGCTCCAGCGTCAACAAGAGCGTCAGCCACCGCCAAAGCCGCGCTACAAGCCCGACGTCGCCAATCTCCTCAAGCGCCTCCCCGCCGCCAAGTCGGCCGAGGTCTTCACCGATCTCCTCACCCGCCCCACCTTCCGCATCGAGCGCATCGTCTCCAACGGCCAGTCCACCCCCAACGACCAGCCGATGATCCAGGATCGCGACGAATGGGTCCTCCTCCTGGAAGGCGCCGCCGGCATCCGCATCGAAGATTCCGAAATCGTCAGCCTGAGCCCCGGCGATCATCTCCTGATCGCAAAGAACCAACCCCATTGGGTAGCGTGGACCGCAACCGACCGCCCAACCGTTTGGCTCGCGATCCACTTCGACTAAGGAGAGCAATCATGGCCACCAATCCCGGCGACGACGCCGCACCCGGCACCCCCGGCACCGGCGAGAATCTCTGCCCCCGCTGCAACGGCTCCGGCGAGCTGGACGGCGAGACGTGCCCCAATTGCAATGGCAGCGGCAAGGTGATCGAGGGCATCGGCGGCGCCTGACCCGCTCAGAGGTTCGCTCCGACGTAGCCAAGAATGTCGCGCGGCGTCCGGAACAGCGTGTCGGGCTGGTGCGCGAGCAATACCGCCTCGCTGGCATAGCCCCACAGCACCGCGCCTGTGCGCATCCCCACTTCACGCGCCGCATCAATGTCGCGGGTCTCGTCACCGATCGCCAGCGCCTCCGCCGGAGCGATGCCGAGTTTCTTCAGGGTGTGCCGCGCAATGAGGGGTAGCTTCCACCGGGCGATGCCCAGATAGGCGATCACCTCGCGAGAGCTTTTGTGGCGCAGCATCGCCACTTCGGCGTCACACACGCGGCGGAAGTTGAAGCGTCGGGCCAATTCGTCCGCTACCGACAGGAACCAGTCGCCGCTGTCGGACAGCGTGCCGTCAAAATCGAAGATCACCAGCCGCAGCGCCCGCCCCCCTGCGCCCTCAGACATTGGCGGGCCCGTGCAGCCGGCACTCGGCGCCTTCGCCCAGCTCGATCTGCACCGTGGTATGATCGATGCGGAAATCGTCCGCGAGGCGATGTGCCAACTTCGCCAGGAAGTCGTCCCCGGGGTGCCCCCCGGGCATCACCAGATGCGCGGTGAGCGCCGCCTCGGTCGTGCTCATCGGCCAGATATGGAGGTCATGCACCCGCGCCACCCCCGGCAGCCCGGCCAGCGCCGCGCGCACCGCATCGGGATCGATCCCTGCCGGCACCGCGTCGAGCGCCATGGTGAGCGATTCCTTCAAAAGCCCCCAGGTGCTCCACAGGATCACCGCCACCACCACCAGGCTGATCGCCGGGTCGATCCACTCCGCGCCCGTCCACAGGATCAGCCCGCCGCCGATCACCACCCCGGCCGACACCGCCGCATCGGCGACCATGTGGAGATAGGCGCCGCGAATGTTGAGGTCGCCCTTGCGCCCGCGCGCGAACAGCATCGCCGTGGCGACGTTGACCAGGATGCCGACCCCGGCCACCGCCATCACCACCCCGCCCGAGACGCTGGGCGGCGCGGCGAAGCGGCCCACCGCCTCCCAGGCGATGCCACCCACCGCGAACAGCAGCAGCACCGCATTGCCCAGCGCCGCCAGGATCGAGCTGCCGCGATAGCCATAAGTGAAGCGCTTCGACGCCGGCCGCGTCGCCAGCTTGGCCCCGCCCCAGGCGAGCAGCAGCCCGAGCACGTCGGAGAGATTGTGGCCCGCGTCGGCGAGCAGCGCGACCGAATCGGTCAGCAGCCCGGCCGTCCCCTCGACCGCGACAAAGGCGAGGTTGAGCGCCGTGCCGATCGCAAAGGCGCGGCCATAATCCACGGGGCCATGCGAATGGCCGTGGCCATGCCCGTGGCTATGACCGTGACCGTGCTTATGGCTGTGGCCCTGCGGAGCGCCTGGCTCATGGCTTTGGCCCTGCGCATGGCTGTGCCCGTGCGAATGGTGCGGCGCGGCATTACTCATGCCCGAGATGTAGCGACAAACCGCGGCGGAACGCTATCCCCGCAACCGCGCACGACCGGGGCAAGCTGTGGAAGAAGGCGCGCGCACGTCCGGCGCGGCGGCTCAGTTGCCGCGGCGATCCTTTCCGCCCCGGCCGCGGCCATCGCCGTCTCGGACCCGGTTGGTGCGCACGGTCAGCAGCTCCGAACGGAGAATCGTGCCGTCCTTGTCGGCGTCGAACTGCGCCCAGTAGCGGACGAAGCGCGCGAGCAACTCGTCGAGCGTGATGCTGTTGCTGCCATCCAGGTCGACCTCGAACGGGCTGGGCAGCGCGTTGCGATTGCCGAGCCATCGTTCGGCCCAGTCGCCGTACTTGATGGTGCTCATCGTCGCGCCGCCGGGGGCGAGCGCAGCGAAGGACTGGCGCACGCCCGCGTCGAACTCCGCCCGGGTGACCCGCCCGTCGCGATCGGCATCGAACGCGGCGATCATCATCGCGACCGGCTCCGCGACGATGGTCGCATTGCTGCCCGCCTGCCGCGCGCATTCCGCGGTGGCGGCGGCGCAGGGCGGGGCGGGGCGATCCTGGACTGGCGCGGAGGTGGCGAGAGCGGCGACGAGGAGGAGTAGGGACATGGGTGGCTTTCGACTGCTTCGGGCGGCGCGTTGCGATGGCCGAATGAATGGGGCTGAGCCTAGCACGGGTGCGAACTGCGCGCATCCTTCCAGTCAGTTCCGCTTTGCGCCCAATTGCAGTCGTCCAGCAGCACCGCCGAAAGCGGCCATCGTTTTGTTAGGGGAACCTAGATGAAAACGGCGGCTAGCTAATGGGACCAAGACGCCTCTATCCACTTGTAATGGACACGCAGATGATCATGCACCAGTTCCAATTGGCAAGATGCGGAACGGTCGCATTCTTAACTTGTTTTATGTCTCGGCGTTGTGTCGCCATTTGACGAACGGATGATTGCCTGATGCTGGTATGAAGCCAACAGCGAACGATATGCGATTTGCCTGCCGTGAGCGATAGGGAGGGGGACGGCCAAATCGCGAATGCATGGTTCGATGCCGCACGCTGCCGTAATTGCGACGTCGAAATGCATTCGCCGCATTGTGGCCAGTGCGGGCAGAAGATAGCGCGTCGCCTGAGCTTCCACGACATGGGTAAGGAAAGCTGGGATCGATTGCGCTTCTTTGAGGTGAAATCAGCCCGCACGCTCCGCCACCTTCTGTTCGCGCCTGGCGGGGTTGCACGCGAGTATGTGCGGGGTAAGCGGACCGCGCACATGAACCCTTTGGCGCTGCTGCTTGCACTCGTCGCCTTTCTCGTTCTGATGCTTGCGGCGAACCAATACTTTCAGCATTTCGGCTTTGCCGGGCGCAACAGCGATGTCGATCGTATGTCTCAGCGCGTCATGGCTTTCGCCAACTGGAGCTTTTCGCTCGGAATCTTCGCAATCTTCCTTGGCAGCTGGATCACATTCCGCCGCCGTTTAGGCTACAATGCTGTCGAACATGCGGTGCTCGCGATTTACTGCCAGTGCATCACGCTAGCGCTGATCCTTGCCAATCTTCTGCCCACCCTGATCTGGCGCGACCCTGCTTTCATTGTGGCGCACAAGGCGGCTTCGCAATATTACATGACGGTGCTCAAGCTCCTGGTTGTGGGCTTGGCCTATCAACAGTTCTTCCTGCTCGAATTTCGACGGGATTGGCTTCGGCTTCTCCTCGCCTGCGGCATCTATGCGGCGGCAAGCTGGCTACTGCTGCGCGCCTATGCCGCCGCCATCCTTTGGCTCGTGACTCGATAATCAGGAGAGGAAACCTCATGCGCGCTCGATCACTCGTGCTCACATCCACAATCGCTGCACCGCTCACGCTTCTCGGCTGCGGCGGGGGAGGGACGCCTTCCGGCGATGCGCTGACAGGTGCGCAGAAGGTTGAGGCCATCGCCTCGACCCTTCAGTCCTGCTCCTACGATGGACGCCCAATGACCGTCGAACCG
Organism: Sphingomonas sp. S2-65; assembly: GCF_021513175.1. NCBI lineage: Bacteria > Pseudomonadati > Pseudomonadota > Alphaproteobacteria > Sphingomonadales > Sphingomonadaceae > Sphingomonas > Sphingomonas sp. S2-65. Next base: position 3,558,634 of record NZ_CP090953.1, read on the forward strand.
GCCGCGCTGAACGGAGACGCGCCTAACGAGTGCGCCGTCGCGGTGCAGCGCATCATGAGCTTCACCGGCCTACCCTCAAATTTCGTCGTGGTGTCCGGGCCCGTCGATAACGCCGCGGCCGTAATCTTGCTCGACGACAAGCGGGTGCCGCGCCGCGTAATTGCCTTCAATCCCGAGTTCATGGCCAAGGCGCGGGCGTTGGTTGGCGGCAGCCCCTGGGGTCCAGTAAGCGTGATGGCGCACGAGATCGCGCACCACCTCTCAGGCCACACCATCGTTCCTGGTGGCAGCCGGCCGAACATCGAGCTCGAGGCGGACAAGTTCAGCGGCTTCGTGCTGCAGAAGATGGGAGCGCCGCTCGATGCGGCGACGCAGATGATCCTGAAGGTCGGCAGCGATCACGCCAGCGCGACTCACCCCGCAAAGGGCCAGCGCGCGGACGCGATCAAACAGGGCTGGATGGAATCCTGCCAGCAGACCCGCGGCAGCAATTGCGCCGGCGGCGCAGGACAATTGGCCGCGCCCGTTTCGGCATCAGCGCAGATGCCCCAGCCGTCATCCAGTGCTGCTATCGTCAGCCCTGCTCCGGCCACCGGCCCCCTGATTGGCCGTAAGCTGCCGGTTTCCGGTTCGATCCCTTTCAAATACGGACGCTTCGTAGCTGATGAAACCGGGCGGCTCGATCCAGCCCGCGTCCACGCGATGGACCAGCAGCTCTATGCGCTCGCCAAGGATGCCGGCGTAGAGTTCACCATCCTGATCGTCGACGATCTACGTGGCATGTCGGCCCAGGATTTCGCCTGGGCGATGATGCGCCAGCTGCGCGTCGGCAAGCTAGACGTCGGCAATGGTGCGGTGGCGGTCGTCGCGCCCCGGCAGCGCCAAGCGGCCGTCGCCTTTGGGCCTGGCCTTGCCAAGGAAGCCGAATTCTCGAAGCCCGATCGGCAGTTGCTTGATTGGATCGGCAGCGCATGGCGGTATTGCGAGGACGCTGACGGATGCGCCGGATGGACCGATACCCTATTTAATATTTTCCGCCCGACCTTGTCGAATGCATCCAAGACGAAATGGACGATCGAGTATCAGACGCTGGGTCAACTGATGGCGCGCTACCAAGCGCGCAACGAAGAACGCCAGCGAACCAAGCGCCCGTTCGATCCGATCACTGATCAGCCGCTGGGCAATCTCGTCCGCGTCACCGGCCGCATCACCAGCCTCGATCCGCCACATGGCCCCGGCCAAGCTAATCCCAAGCTCCTTGGTGGGTCGCTTGGCTACTCGGCAGTCAGCATGACGACGGACGACGGATATCCTCTGATCCTGTATGTTACGCCGCAACTTCCGGGCCTGATGCCGGCCGGGCCGATCAAGGCAGATGCTCGTTACACCGTCGTCGGCCGGCTGCAGCGCACCGGCGATAAGGCCAAGCAGGCGGGCGCGATGTGGCTGTTCAGTTATGACGAGCTGTAGGAAAAAACTTCCCGAAGCGTGCGGCTATGCCCGCGATTTGAGTCGCATTGATGGCGTGGGTCCTTGGCGCTTCAGCCGTGAACAGCACAGATACCCTGGCGCGGACGTCCCTTGTAGCCCTTGCTGAGTAGCCAAAGACTTCGGTGAAGTCAGTTCCCCCCCCCCGGCAGCGATCTCCCTCCAGACGTGTCGGATAGGTATGGCAGGGGGGACGCGCCGCTCAGACGACGCCACGGTGAATTTGAGGTGGTTAATCGGTGAATGTGCACAGTTGGATCGTTCCGGATTTTACAGCTAGCTGAACGAAGGTCTTCTTACCGTGCCTGAGTACCCGAAAGCTGCCCGTCAGCTTACTGCCCAGTTGCCGCCGCCCGCCAATCCGCCTATCTAAACCCCGGAGGTTCGCATGCGCGTCAACACTGCCAAGTCGATCGAGACGGCGAATGCCGTCCACGCCCGTTTCGGTAGCTGGAAGGCTGCCAAGGATGCGGCGAGCTTCGAGGATGGCAAGTTCGTCGTGCGCAGCGCTGCCAATGGCCAGCACGGAACTAGCAAGCCGGGGCAAGAGGCCGGTTCCAAGAAGGGCTGAATGAGCTTCAGCTACACGCTCTTCCTGGCGCTGCTGTTGCTGGCGCCGGGATTGGGATTGTGGGCGGGGCTTCGCGCCGGCGAACGATCCGAGCTGATCTCTCAGGCGCCGGAGAAAGCAGGCTCGACCTTCAGCCTGCTGGTGATCGTCTTTGGCGCGCTGGTCGGGCACATCCTGTTGTCCGGATTGTTCGCGGTGCAGGCGGGGGCTTGCGGCTGGAGTGGCCGCTGCTTGCGCGTCGGCTTCGACCCCAATGTATATCGCGTGATCCTGACCAACGGCCGATCCGCCGGCGTGCCGAGCGACGGCGCTTTCCTGTGCTGGTTCGTATCTCTGCTGCTCCCGGCGGTGATCGTCGGCGCGGTCGCCTATCGGGCGAGCGGTTGGCGGTGGGTGCGGGATCTGCGCGAGACGGCGAGCTTTGGCTGGTTGAAGCGCTGGGTCGATCAGGCGCGGCCGGCGAACCGCTTCATCATCGCCTATGTCGTGACCACGCTGGAGCATGACGGCGCCAACGTGGCGTATGAAGGCATTGCCGAGAACATCGCACTGGACGACAATCGCGCGATCAAGATGCTGGTGCTGAGCAGCTGTGACCGCTTCCTGGTGCGGGTGCGCGCGGACACGGTGGAGCGCATCAATGCCGAGCATGCGCCCATTCCGCTGATCCAGCTGGAGGCAAGCAACTTCGTCAACGTGGCGCTGGAAGTGTTCGAGGACGTCGATACCGCGGTGGATGCCGACGACGCCTGAGGGGCGCTTAGGGTAGCAGCAGCGACGCATCCCCATAGCTGTAGAACCGGTACTCGTTCGCGATCGCGTGGGCGTAGGCCGCCTGCATCCGCTCCAGCCCCATCAGCGCCGATACCAGCATGAACAGGGTCGAGCGCGGCAGGTGGAAGTTGGTCATCAGGCCGTCGATGCCGCGGAAGCGGTAGCCGGGCGTGATGAAGATCGCGGTGTCGCCTTCGAAGGGGCGGATGATGTCGTCTTCGCCTGCTGCGCTCTCGATCAGGCGCAGGCTGGTGGTGCCCACTGCGATCACGCGGCCGCCGGCGGCGCGGACGGCGTTGAGGCGGTCGGCGGTGGCAGGATCGATACGGCCCCATTCGGCGTGCATCCTGTGCTGCGCGGTGTCCTGCGCCTTGACCGGCAGGAAGGTGCCGGCGCCGACATGGAGGGTCAGCGTGGCGTGGCCGATGCCGGCCCCGTCGAGGCGGGCGAGCAGATCGGGGGTGAAGTGCAGCGCGGCGGTGGGGGCGGCGACGGCGCCGGGCTCGCTGGCGAACATCGTCTGGTAATCGTCCGCGTCGCGTTCGTCGGGGGCGCGCTTGGAGGCGATATAGGGCGGCAGCGGCATTTCGCCGCAGCGCTCGAGCAGCAGCTCGACGGGCTCGTCGCCGGCGAAGCTGAGGCGGAAGCTGCCGTCTTCGGCGCGGTCGCTGGCGGTGGCGGTAACGCCTTGGCCGAAATCGATGCTGTCGCCGTCTCTGAGCCGCTTGGCGTTGCGGATGAAGGCGCGCCAGTCGCGCGGGCCCTCGCGCTTGTGGAGGGTGGCGCCGATCCGCGCCTCGCCACGCAGGCCGTGGAGCTGGGCGGGGATGACGCGGGTGTCGTTGAACACCAGCAGGTCGCCGGGGGCGAGGAGCGCGGGGAGGTCGCGGACGTGGCGGTCCTCGCGCGTGTCGCCGCGCTGGACGAGCAGGCGGGCGGCGTCGCGCGGCTCGGCCGGGCGCAGCGCGATGCGCTCGGCCGGCAGATCGAAGTCGAACAGGTCTACGTTCACGGGGTCAGCTTCGCTTGCGCGCGCCTGCGCTTATTGGGGCAGGGTGGCCTTTTGCTCGCCTGCCGGGAGCGCCGCGGGGGCGTTGACCGGGGCGGGCTGATAGGCCGGCGGATTGTCCGAGGCGATATAGGCGTGGAGGATGCGGGTGGGGCGCGCCGGGGGCTCGCCACGCTCGATCCTGTCGACCCACTGCATGCCCTCGGTCACGCGGCCGAACACGGTGTAGTCGCGGTCGAAGCCCAGGCGCGGGCCGAACATGATGAAGAACTGGGAGTTGGCGCTGTTCTTGTCCTGCGCGCGGGCGGCCGAGACGGCGCCGCGGACATGGGGGAGGTTGCTGAACTCGGCGGGGACGTTGGGCAGGTCGGATCCGCCGCGGCCGGTGCCGGTGGGGTCGCCGCCCTGCGCCATGTTCTCGCCGCCGTCGATCACGCGGTGGAAGACGGTGTTGTCGTAGAAATGCTTGCGGGTGAGCGCCTTGACCTGCTCGACCATCTTGGGCGCGGCGTCGGGACGCAGGCGGATGGTGACGCGGCCGCCGGTGGAAAGGTCGAGCACCCAGGTGTTCTCGGGATCGGCGGCGACGCTGACGGGGACGTGCGTCGCCTCGTCGGCCTGGACGCCCTTGAGCGGCTCGGGCTTGGGCGGCGGACCCTTTTGGGCGGCGGCGGGCAGGGCGAAGAACATGGCGGCCAAGGCAGCCGAAGTGGCAACGAAACGCATCAACATCCCCCACGCGTATGGAATCGGTCGGTTCTAGACCATCAGATAGTGGCGAACAAAGGGCGATTGCGCGGGCGGCGCTCAGCTGCCCTTGCGGCCGAGCTTGTCGACTCGCTCGACGACTTCGGCCTGGACCGCGGGCGAGACGAACTTGCGGATGTCGCCGCCGTAGAGGGCGATCTCCTTGACCAGCCGGCTGGCGATCGGCTGGAGCGAGACGTCGGCCATGAGGAAGACGGTCTCGACCCGATCGTTGAGCTGCTGGTTCATGCCGGCCATCTGGTATTCGTATTCGAAGTCGGCGACGGCGCGCAGGCCGCGGACGATCATGCTGGCGCCGGCGCGCTCGGCGAAGTCCATGAGCAGCGAGTCGAAGCTGACAACCTGGATGTCGCCCTCGATCGCCGAGACTTCGCGCTTCACCATCGCCAGGCGCTCTTCGATCGAGAACATCGGCGACTTGGAGGGGTTGGTGGTGACGCCGATGACGAGGCGGTCGACCAGCTTGGCGCCGCGGCGGATGATGTCCATGTGGCCGCGGGTGATCGGATCGAAGGTGCCGGGATAGACGCCGGTGCGGGTGGTCATGGCTCAGCGGTCCCGTTCGAGCGTGTAGCGGGCGATGTCGCGCAGCAGGTCGGCCTCGGGCCCGTAGCTCTTGAGATGTTCGACGGCCTGGTTGACGAGCATGCGCGCCTGTTCGCGGGCGCGGTCGAGGCCGAGCAGGGTGAGGAAGGTCTCCTTGCCCGCATCGCCGTCCTTGCGGAGCTTCTTGCCGGCAAGGGCCTCGTCGCCCTCCGCGTCGAGGATGTCGTCGGCGATCTGGAAGGCAAGGCCCATGTCGCGGGCATAGCCGCGCAGCCCGGTGCGCGCGTCGGAGGGGATGCGGCCGAGGATCGCGCCGCATTCCACCGAACAGCTGATCAGCGCGCCGGTCTTCATCGCCTGGAGCCGCGTCACGGTGGGAAGATCGAAGCTCGCTTTCTCGGCCTCCAGGTCCATCATCTGCCCGCCGGCCATGCCCGAAGGGCCTGCGGCGTGGGCGAGGGTCTGGAGCAACTCGACGCGGACAAAGGGGTCGGGGTGCGTCGCCTCATGCGCGAGCAATTCGAAGGCGAGCGCGTGGAGGCAGTCGCCCGCAAGGATCGCAGTCGCTTCGTCGAACGCCTTGTGCACCGTGGGCTTGCCACGGCGTAGATCGTCGTCGTCCATCGCCGGCAAATCGTCATGCACGAGCGAATAGACGTGGATGCACTCGATCGCGGTGCCGACCCGCGCCATGCAGGTCCGGTCGACGCCGAACAGCTGGGCGGTGGCGAAGACGAGCAGCGGGCGCAGCCGCTTGCCGCCGCCGATCGCGGCATGGCGCATCGCTTCGTAAAGGCCGCGGCGCGGGTCCTCGGGAACGGAGAGCAGCGCGTCGAACTGACGGTCGACCTCGGCTGCGACGTTTCGCAGCGCCGATTCAAGCGCGAGGCTGGCGTGCGGAAGCGCCATGTCAGCCAGCGTTGAACGCAGTGGTGCCGGTCGGCCGGCCTTCGGCATCGGTGCGGATCGCCTCGATGCGTGCCTGCGCGGCGTCGAGCCGGGCGGCGCATTGCCGGCGCAGCTGGTCGCCGCGTTCGTACAAGTCGATCGCCTCCTGGAGCTGCGCCTCGCCGCTTTCCAGCCGCGCCACGATCCGCTCGAGTTCCTTCAACGCGTCCTCGAACGAGAGGGCGGTAACGTCCGCTTCTTCTGCCATGCGCACGCTATGGGGCAGGGGCGTTTGCCTTGCAACCGGGCTCATCGGCCACGAGTTCAAGCGGCGACAGCAAAGGAAACATCATGTTCACCAGCATCAATCCCGCGACCGGCGCGCAAGGCGAGACGTTCCAGGAACTGGAGCCCGCCGACCTGGAACTCGCGCTCGAGCGTGCCCAGAGCGCCTATCGGTCGTGGCGCACCTCTTCGCTGGAGCAGCGTACCCAGCTGCTGTCGGCGATCGCCGACGCGTGGGAGGCAGACAAGCAGCATCTGGCCGAAGTCGCAGTGCGCGAGATGGGCAAGACGCTGAAGTCCGCCGTGGCAGAAGTCGAGAAGTGCATCGCCGGCTTCCGCCATTATGCCGAGCATGGGCCGCGCTATCTGGAGCCGGTGGAGGTGGAGACCGCGACCGGGCACGCAGTGGCGCGCTGGCTGCCGATGGGCCCGGTGCTGGCGATCATGCCGTGGAACTTCCCCTATTGGCAGGCGGTGCGTTTCATCGCCCCTACGATCATGGCCGGCAATGTCGCATTGCTGAAGCATGCTTCGAGCGTGCAGGGCTGCGGGCAGTTGATGCAGCAGCTGGTCAGCGCCGCGGGCGCCCCGGACGGGCTGTTCCAGAACCTGCCGATCAAGTCGGACAAGGTGTCGGACCTGATCGCCGACAAGCGGGTGGTGGCGGTGACGCTGACCGGCAGCGAAGGCGCGGGCGCCAAGGTGGCGCAGGCGGCGGGCAAGGCGTTGAAGAAGGTAGTGCTCGAGCTGGGCGGCTCCGATCCGCTGATCGTGATGCCCTCGGCAGATCTCGACCAGGCGGCGAAGACGGCCGTGACTGCGCGCGTGCAGAATGCCGGGCAGAGCTGCATCTGCGCCAAGCGCATGATCGTGCACCAGGATGTGTATGACGCGTTCCTGGAGCGCTTCGCGGCCGGCATGCAGGCAGTGAAGATCGGTGACCCCATGGAAGACGGCATCGAAATGGGGCCGCTTTCGAGCGTCGAGCAGCGCGACACGGTGCTGGAGCAAGTCGAGCGCGCCAAGGCGTCCGGCGCGACTCTGCTGGTCGGGGCGGAGAAGATCGAGCGCGACGGCGCATGGATGACGCCGGGGGTGCTGATCGACATCGATCCCGAGAGCGACGTGGCCAAGGAAGAGATCTTCGGTCCGGTAGCCGCGGTCTATAAGGCGCGCGACATCGACCACGCGATCGAACTGGCGAACGACGTGCCCTACGGGCTTGGATCGGCGGTGTGGACGCAGGAGGCGGACGAGATCGAGCGGTTCGCGCGGGACATCGAGTCCGGCATGACAGCGGTGAATTCGCTGCTGGCGTCGACGCCCGAGGCGCCGTTCGGGGGCGTGAAGCTGTCCGGCCATGGGCGCGAACTCGGGCCATGGGGCCTGCACGAGTTCATGAACCTGAAGGCGGTGATGTTCGCCGCGGAAGGCGGGCGCACCGGGCCGAAAGCGGGGGATTGAGGCCGGGGTGACCTCGTTGTATCTCGTCCGTCACCCCGGCCTTGAGCCGGGGTCCCGCTTCTTCTGGCCGGCATGAGAAGAAGCGGGATCCCGGCTCAAGGCCGGGATGACTGGGGAATTGAGCCGGGCAGAAGCTCAGCGCCCCATAACCTCCGCGAACAAATCCTTGCGGCTGAGCTTGCCGATCATCGTCTTGGGCAGGCTGTCGCGCACTACCACCTGCGACACACGCTCATGCTTGCCGAGATGGGCGTTGAGCCAGAGGCAGAGCTCGGGGCCGCTGACGGTGCTGTCCTCGTTGAGGGTGACGTAGGCGTGGGGCAGCTCGCCATGATATGGGTCGGGCAAGCCGAGCACCAGGCACTCCTTCACCGCCGGATTGCGGTAGAGCACCGCTTCGATCTGGCTTGGGAACACCTTGAAACCGCCCACCGCGATCATGTCCTTCAGCCGGTCGACGATACGGATATACCCGTCCTCGTCGATCAGCCCGACATCGCCGGTGCGCAGCCAATGGTCGTCGACGAACACGCTGGCATCGGCATCGGGGCGGTTCCAATAGCCCTTCATGATCTGCGGGCCCGAAACGACGATCTCGCCAGGCTCACCCTCGGGCGGAGGCCGGGTCGGATCTTCCTTGTCGACCAGGCGAACGCGGGTACCAGCGATTGGCTGGCCGATCGTGCCGGGCTTGTTCAGCTCGATATACGGATTGGCGGACACCACCCCCGAGCTTTCCGACAGGCCGTAACCCTCGATGATGCGAGCGCCGGTGATCTCCTCGAAATTCTCCTTGAGCTGCTGCGGCAGCGGTGCTCCGCCCGAGATGCAGAATTTGAGCGAGCTGAAGTCACTCGGCTTCATACCCGGAGCGTCGAGCAGCGCCTGATACATGGTCGGAACGCCGGGCAGCGAGCGCGGCTTGGTGCGGCGGAGCTCGGCCAGCGCCTGCTTGGCGTTGAAGCGCGGCAGCATCACGATCTCGCCGCCGGTCACCACCGTGCGGTTGAGCACGCAGGTGTTGGCGAAGACGTGGAAGAAGGGAAGGACGCCGAGGATGCGATCGGTGGTCCGGCCCATTTCCGGATCGAGCCGGGCGACCTGACGGGCATTGGCCGAAAGGTTCTGGTGCGTGAGCACCGCGCCCTTGGGCGTGCCGGTGGTGCCGCCGGTATATTGGATCAGCGCGACATCGTGCTCGGGATCGAGCACCGGCATCTCGCAGCTGCCTTCGTTGGCGATCAGCCTGGAGAAGGCGAGGACCCGCGGATCGGCGGGGCGGGGCGTGACTTCCTTGCCCTTGAACAGGCGGTAGAGCAGCGACTTGGTGGCGGGGAGGCCCCCGGCGACCGATCCCACCACAAGGCGCTCGAGGCCGCTCTTTTCCAGTACCTTGAGTGCGCTCGGCAGCAACGCAGTGGCGGAGATGGTAAAGAGTAATTTGGTGCCGGAGTCGGCGACCTGCTCGGCAAGCTCGTCGACGGTGTAGAGCGGCGAGAAGTTCACCACCGTGCCGCCGAGCTTCAGGATGCCGTAGTAAGCGGCGACGTAATGGGGCACGTTGGGGAGGAAGAGGCCGATCCGGTCACCCGGGCCATAGCCCAGTTTCCGGAGGCCGCAGGCGACGCGGTCGACCGCGCTCGACACCTTCCCATAGGTGTATCTGCGACCCATGAAGTCGAGCAACGGTGCCTGGGGATGATCCCTGGCGCTTTGCTCGAACAACTCGATCATGGAGACCGGGGGGAATGGATCGTCCCACACTCCCGGATGACGATAGGCGGTGCGCCAGGCTTCCTCTGCGTTTATCATTGACACCAGTGTAAGCAGCCGAGCGAAAACCGGTCAATGGGTCAGCTGCTTGCTCCAGGTAAGCAGAAAGGAAAATCCGACCACACCGAGATCGACGACCGCCTGCATACGCTGTGGCGTCAGGTCCCCTTGATGATGCGTCAGGATCGCGATGTTGGCGCGGTGGTCCGGGGCCGCGAGCGCGATCAGCGCTACGCAGCCAAGTCCCGTGAGCATCAGCGTACGGATACGCTTCGTCATTCCACTTCTCCCCGGAGCGATGATACCCCTGCACGACGTGCATCGCAACGGGCGGAAGCAGAGTGCAGGCGGCGATCTGCGCGCGAGGACGTCGATCGCGGAAAACGTCGCCTCCGCCATGCACGCGCAGCACTTTCGCGCCTCCCCAAGGGAGAGTGCCGGCGGCGAGGCATAATGTCCGGTTTTTTTCGCCTGAAAACGACGCTAGGGGGCGGGGACGAAAGGATAATTTATGGTCGAAACGCTGCCCGCGCACGGCAAGCGGAACGAGCGGATCGCCGCAGTGGACATCGTTCGTGGCTTTGCGTTGATGGCGCTGTTCCTCGTCCACATGATGGAAAGCTATGAGCTTTATTGGTCGAACCCGCAGCCGGGGGTCGCGGATACGGTGTTCCTGCTGTTCATGGGCAAGAGCTTCTCGCTGCTGGCGCTGTGCTTCGGGTTCAGCTTCTTCATCCTGATGGATCGTGCGGCGCAACGCGGGGAAGACTTTTCGCTGCGTTTCGCCTGGCGGCTGCTGATCCTGGGCGCCATCGGCGTCGTCCACGGAGTCATCTATCGCGGCGACATCATCCAGGTGCTGGCGGTGATCGGCATGCTGCTGCTGGCGATCCACCGGGTCCGCGACAATCGCCTGTTGGCGGCGATCGCGGGCTTCCTGCTGCTGGCGCCAAGCCTGTGGTTCCAGCTTATCGCGGCCGCGCTGGGGGCCGATTGGGCCAATCAGCCATCGCGCTCGTCGCACGACCCGGCCATGGCGACGTATCTGGGCGGGACGTTCACCCAGACGCTGCACGCCAATTTGTGGCAGGGCCAGATGCCCAAATGGTGGTTCATGTTCGAATATGGCCGGATCGTGCAGATCCTGGGCCTGTTCGTGCTGGGCATGCTGCTGGGGCGAGTCGGCTTTTTCGAGCGGCTTGACCGCTTCACGCGGGCGCGGCGGGTGGCGCTCGGGTGCTGCGTGGGCTTGATGGCGGCATCGCATTTCTGGCGCGGATGGGTGTTCAACGGGTTCGCCGGGCTCGGCTATGGCGACGGCGCCAACCGGATGTTCGACGCGATCCTCGCCAGTTGGTTCGAACTTGCCGGCACCTTTACTTGGGGGCTGGTCATCCTGGAGCTGTGCCGCACGCCGGCGATCCGCCTGCTGGACAAGCTTGCGCCGGTCGGGCGTGCGACGCTGACGCTCTACATCCTGCAGTCGGTGATCTTCGTGCCGCTGTTCTACAATTTCGGATTGGGGCTGTGGGACGACTGGAGCCAGGAAACGCGGCTGAGCGTCGCGCTGGGTGCCATCGGGTTGCAGCTCTGGGGCGCGCGGCTGTGGTTCGTGCACTTCCATTATGGGCCGATCGAATGGGTGTGGCGCGCGCTGACCTATTGGCGTCGCGACGTGCCGTTCCGGCGGGAGCCGGCGCGTGCGGGTGGGCTTTGCGCGGCGTGAGGTCGCGGATCGTTGGACTTAGGAGTGGTATCTTTTCTTCGTCACCCCGACCTTGAGCGGGGCCCCGCTGCTAAACCGTCGGAAGAAGCGGGATCCCGGCTCAAGGCCGGGACGACGGATGTGGCGAGTTGTTTGTGCCCGGTAAACAAAAAGGGCCGGGACTTGCGTCCCGGCCCTCCTGGGGTTCGTACCGTTATTCGGCCTCGACCGGTTCGGTCTTCTTGCCGCCGCCCTTTTTTGGCTTCTTGGGCGCGGCCGGCGTGGTTTCGAAGGCGAGCACGCCGTCCTTCATCTTCACATGCACCTCGCCGCCATGGACGAGCTTGCCGAACAGCAGCTCCTCGGCGAGCGGCTGCTTGATCTTCTCCTGGATCAGGCGGCCCATCGGGCGCGCGCCGTAGAGCTTGTCGTAGCCGCGCGCCGTGAGCCAAGTCTTGGACTCGTCGTCGAGCTGGATGTGGACACCGCGATCAGCCAGCTGGAGCTCGAGCTGGAGGATGAACTTGTCCACCACGCGGGCGACCACTTCGGGCGGCAGGTAGCCGAACGGCACGATGGCATCGAGGCGGTTGCGGAATTCCGGCGTGAAGAGCTTCTTCACCGCCTCTTCCTGAACATCCTCGCGGCTGCCCATGTCGCCGAAGCCGAGCGACTCCTTGGCCATGTCCGACGCGCCGGCATTGGTGGTCATGATCAGGATGGTGTTCCTGAAATCGACGGTCTTGCCGTGGTGATCGGTGAGCTTGCCGTTGTCCATCACCTGAAGAAGGATGTTGAACAGGTCGGGATGCGCCTTCTCGATCTCGTCGAGCAGGAGCACCGAGTGCGGGTTCTGGTCGACCGCGTCGGTGAGCAGGCCGCCCTGGTCATAGCCGACATAGCCTGGAGGCGCACCGATCAGGCGGCTCACCGAATGGCGTTCCATATATTCGGACATGTCGAAGCGCTGGAGCGGGATGCCGAGCAGCTCGGCGAGTTGCTTCGCGACTTCGGTCTTGCCGACGCCGGTGGGGCCAGAGAACAGGTAATTGCCGATCGGCTTGTCGGGATCGCGCAGGCCCGCCCGGCTGAGCTTGATCGCCGAGGAGAGCACGCCGATCGCGGCATCCTGGCCGAACACGACGCGCTTCAGATCGCCTTCGATATTGGCGAGCACGCGGGTGTCGTCAGTCGACACAGTCTTGGCGGGGATGCGCGCCATCGTGGCGATGACCTGTTCGATCTCCTTGGGGGTGATCGTCTTTTTGCGCTTGTTCGGCGGCACCAGCATCTGCATCGCGCCGACTTCGTCGATCACGTCGATCGCCTTGTCCGGCAGCTTGCGGTCGTTGATGTAGCGCGCGGACAGCTCCACTGCCGACTTGATGGCGTCGGGTGTGTATTTGACGTGGTGGTGCCCCTCAAACGCAGTCCGCAGCCCAGTGATGATCTTGATCGTGTCCTCGACCGAGGGCTCGTTCACGTCGATCTTCTGGAAGCGGCGGAGCAGCGCCCGATCCTTCTCGAAGTGGTTGCGGAACTCCTTGTAGGTCGTCGAGCCGATGCAGCGGATCGTGCCGCCCGACAGCGCCGGCTTAAGCAGGTTCGACGCGTCCATCGCGCCGCCGCTGGTCGCGCCGGCGCCGATCACGGTGTGGATCTCGTCGATGAAGAGCACCGCGTGCGGAAGCTTCTCGAGTTCGTTGACGACCTGCTTGAGGCGCTCCTCAAAATCGCCGCGATAGCGGGTGCCGGCAAGCAGCGCGCCCATGTCGAGCGAGTAGATCACTGCCTCACGCAGCACCTCGGGCACCTGACCCTCGACGATCTTGCGCGCCAAGCCTTCGGCGATCGCGGTCTTGCCGACGCCGGGATCGCCCACATAAAGCGGGTTGTTCTTGGAACGGCGGCACAGGATCTGCACGGTACGGTCGACTTCAGCCGAGCGGCCGATCAGCGGGTCGACCTTGCCGTTCTTGGCCTTTTCGTTGAGGTCGACGGTGAACTGCTTGAGCGCGCTTTCGCTCTTTCCGCCCTTTGGATCGGCCTTGGCCTTCTCTTCCTCGGCGCCCTTGGGCGTGGAGGCTTCGGCGGGCGTCGAGCCCTTGCCGACGCCGTGGCTGATGAAGCTGACGGCGTCGAGGCGGCTCATGTCCTGCTGCTGCAGGAAATAGACGGCATAGCTCTCGCGCTCGCTGAACAGCGCGACCAGCACGTTGGCGCCGGTCACTTCGTCGCGGCCCGAGGACTGGACGTGAAGGATCGCGCGCTGAACGACTCGCTGGAAGCCGCTGGTGGGTGAGGGGTCGGTGGCGGTGTCGACCTTGAGCGCTTCGAGCTCAGTGTCGAGATAATGCGCGACCGTGTTCTTGATCTCGCCGAGGTCAACGCCGCAAGCGCTCATCACCTTGGACGCGTGCTCGTCATCGACGAGCGCGAGCAGCAGATGCTCGAGCGTGGCATATTCGTGGCGACGGGAGGACGCGGCCTCCAACGCCTTGTGCAGGGTCGATTCCAGGGCGGAGGCGAAACTAGGCATTCAGGGGGAACTCCTGTGGGCCGAAAGGGATACGCGACCCGTTTGTCCCTATGTCGGGATCAGTGGGCCCCGCATCAAGCAGGGCCGGCCAACACCAGAGCGGTTCGGCGTCTCGCGCCAGCTCCGGTGCTGCCATGCTCATTTTCTGAATAGCGCGTCGGCGCTTGCGCGGTGGTGAACAGCGCGATCCATCTTTGAACGGCTGCGCGCTATCTCTGCTTCCAGCGCGGCAATGCGGTCATGAAGCTCGTCCACGGACAGAGGATCGAGGTCCTGTTTCACCAAGGCGTCGAGCAGATCGTCTTTACGGCGCGGAAGATTTTCGTCGGCGTCCATCGGGGCAGCGTTGACCGGGGCAGGGTCGATGTCAATAAGGCCCTGGAATTCTACGGAAGCCGAAAGCGACGAACGGATGATCGTGCCTGAAACGATGCTCGCGATCGATCCGGCTGAGCCGGGTGGGCCGGAGGTGCTGGTGCCTGTGAAGCGGCAGGTGCCGACTCCGGCCGCGGACGAAGTGCTGATCAAGGTCGCTGCGGCCGGCGTGAATCGGCCCGAGGTGATGCAGCGGATGGGGTTATATCCGCCGCCGCCAGGTGCACCGTCGATCCTGGGCATGGAGCTGTCGGGCGAGATCGTCGCGGTCGGCGAGGACGTTCCCCGCGAGATGATCGGACAGGTGGTGTGTGCGCTGGTGAGCGGCGGCGCCTATGCGCAATATGCCACTGCCCCTTATGGCCAATGCCTGCACGTGCCCGAGGCGCTGACGATGGTTGAGGCGGCCGCGATGCCGGAGACACTGTTCACGGTGTGGACCAACGTGTTCGAGCGCGCTTATGCCTCGGCGGGCGATTGGATCCTGGTGCATGGCGGCACCAGCGGGATCGGGACGATGGCGATCGGGCTGGGGCGGCTGTTCGATCTCCATATCATCGTCACGGCCGGTTCGGACGCCAAGTGCGACGCCGCCCGGGAAATCGGCGCGGATCACGCGATCAACTACAAGACCGAGGACTTCGTCCGGCGGGTGAAGGAAATCACCGGCGGGCGCGGCGTCGATGTCGTGCTCGATATGGTCGGCGGCGACTATGTGGCGCGCAACCTGCAGTGCCTGGCGGAGGAAGGGCGTCACGTCTCGATCGCCGCGCAGCGGGGAGGGGAGGCGGCGATCCCGCTCTGGCCGGTGATGCGCAAGCGGCTGACACTGACCGGATCGACGCTGCGCGCACGCGACAAGGGCTTCAAGACGATGGTAGCCGACGAATTGGCTCGTACGGTGTGGCCGCACGTCGAGGATGGCAAGCTGAAGCCGGTGATCGACAAGGTCTTCGCGTTCGACCAGGCAGCCGACGCACACCGCCGGATGGAGTCAGGGGATCATGTCGGCAAGATCGTGCTGCAGATGACGGAGACGTTGTAAGTCAGCGGCAGTTCGCGGAGATGGGGGCAATGGAACATCTGGTGCTGCACGAGGATGTGCGCTCGGGAAACTGCTACAAGATCCGGCTGGCCGCCGCGCATGCCGGCGTGGCGCTGGAGCGGCGGGGCTACGACATTCTTCGCGGCGAGACGCGAACGCCCGCGTTTCTGGCGAGCGTCAACCCAAACGGGCGAATCCCGGTGCTGCAGATCGGCGATACCTTCCTGCCGGAAAGCAATGCCGCCTGCTTCTACCTGGGAAAGGGCACCGACCTGGTGCCGGAAGATCGGCTGGGAGAGGCGGACATGCTCCGTTGGATGTTCTGGGAGCAGTACAGCCACGAGCCGAACGTCGCGACGCTGCGCTTCTGGCGCCGGTATGTCGGGGAGGACCAACTTACCGAGCAGCAGCGTGCGCTGCTGCCGGTCAAATTCGCGGGTGGCGCCGCGGCTCTAGCGTTGATGGACGAGCATCTCGCCACACGCGACTTCTTCGGGGGGAGTAGCCTCTCGCTCGCCGACCTCGTCCTCTACCCATATACGCATGTTGCCGAGCAGGGTGGGTTCGATCTGGACGGCACTCCCAACCTGCGGGCGTGGATCGGCCGTGTCGCTTCCCATCCACGGCATGTCGGCATGGACGCCTAAGCGCAATTCGAGTTGTAACAATCTATTGCCATAAGGTGCCTAGCTGAGAACCAGGCGGGGCTAGTCTCATGGCGACGATCACCAGGCTTCCTTTCGACGCGGCGAATTTGTCCGACTTCCAGGCGAGCAAGCCGGCCATCCCGGAACGGGTGATTGCCGGACGCCGGCAGTACCGCACGGTCTGGATCTCGGATGTTCATCTTGGAACGCGCGGCTGCAACGCGGCGATGCTCATCGACTTTCTCGATCATGTCGATAGTGAGAAGATGTACCTGGTGGGCGACATCTTCGATGGCTGGGCGATGAAGAAGCGCTTCTATTGGCCGGCCGCGCACAACGACATCGTCTGGCGTATCCTGAAGCGCGCCAAGCGAGGCACCGAGATCGTCTACATTCCCGGCAATCACGACGAGATGTTTCGGCAGTTCACCGGGCTGAACTTCGGCGGGGTGCATATCCGGCGCCAGGCCGTGCATGAAACCGCCGATGGCCGGCGCCTGCTGGTGCTGCACGGAGATGAGTTCGACGCTATCACCATGTCGCACCGGTGGCTCGCCTATCTGGGCGACGCCGCCTATGAGGGGATGATGACGCTGAACCGCTGGGTGAACCTCGTGCGGCGAGCGATGAACCTGCCTTATTGGTCGCTCAGCAAATATGCCAAGCAGAAGGTGAAGAACGCCGTATCCTTCATCTCCAAGTTCGAGGAGATCGTCGCGCACGAGGCCAATGTGCGCCGCGTCGATGGCGTGATTGCCGGCCACATCCACAAGGCCGAGATGCGTGAGATCGCCGGCGTCACTTATTATAACGACGGCGATTGGGTGGAGGGTTGCACCGCGCTGGTGGAGCATTACGACGGGTCCATGGAAGTTCTCCACTGGGCCGAGGAAATCGCCGCGCGAGAAGCGCCCGAGCCCGAGGCCAGACTGGCGGCGGCGTGACGGCGGGGGCGGAGGCCGAGCCGGTGCGCATCGCAATCGTGACCGATGCCTGGGAGCCCCAGGTCAACGGCGTCGTCCGTACGCTCAAGTCCGTTCGAAGCGTGCTCGAAGGGCAGGGGCATCAGGTCGAGGTGATCTCCCCCGACCTGTTCCACTCGCTGCCGTGCCCGACCTATCCAGAGATCCGGTTGGCGTTGGCGCGGACGGCCACTGTCGGGGCGTTGCTGGAGGCGTTCGACCCGACCGCGATCCATCTGGCGACCGAGGGGCCGCTATGCATCGCCGCGCGGCGATGGTGCCTGCGGCACGGCATGCCGTTCACCACGGCGTATCACACGCAGTTCCCGGACTATGTCTCGGCTCGGTCAGGGGTGCCGGCGGAGTGGATCTGGCGCTACATTCGCTGGTTTCACGCTCCGAGTCAGGCGATCCTGGCCTCCACGCCTTCGATCCGACAATCGCTGGTCGATCACGGCCTGGCGCAGGTGAAGCATTGGGGGCGGGGGGTCGATCTGTCGAACTTCCGGCCCGACCTTGCGCCGCATCCTGCGATGGCGGGCTTGCCGGGGCCGGTGCAGCTCTATGTCGGGCGGGTCGCGGTCGAGAAGAATCTGGAAGCGTTCCTGCGCACCGACCATCCCGGCACCAAGGTGGTGGTAGGCGATGGACCTGCGCGGGCGGGACTGGAGGCGCGATTTCCCGACGTGCGCTTCCTGGGGCCGATGTTCGGCGAGGCGCTTGCATCGGCCTATGCCGCGGCCGACGTGTTCGTGTTCCCGAGCCGCACCGACACGTTCGGGCTGGTGATGATCGAGGCGTTGGCATGCGGGGTGCCGGTTGCAGCCTATCCGGTGACGGGGCCGGTCGACGTGCTGACTCCAGAAGTGGGGGCGATGTCCACTGACCTGAGTGCGGCCATTGGTGAAGCGCTGACCAAGGATCGGGACGCCTGCGCTGCCTATGGCCGAACCTTTACCTGGGACGTGAGCGCGGGCCAGTTCCTGCGGGCGTTGTATCCGATGCGAGGGGAGCAGGCAGCGGCCTGAGGCACTGTCCTCCGCAAGCGGGGCGGCTATCTACCGTCCGCTCCGTAATGCCTTGCCCTTGCTTCCTTCGCGCATTAAGTCTCTGCCATGAATGGCCGCCCGTGAAGGGCGGCCCTTATTGTTTCTGGAGACTATCGTGGCCCAGCCGCTGATGCCGCATGCGACCGCTTCCTGGCTGGTCGATAACACTTCGCTCTCCTTCGAGCAGATCGCCGAGTTTTGCGGTCTCCACATCCTCGAGGTGCAGGCAATCGCCGACGATACCGCGACGACGAAGCTGACCGGCCGTGATCCCGTCCGCGCGCACGAGCTGACGATGGACGAGATCGAAAAGGGGCAGGCGAACCCGAACTACGTCCTGCAGATGCTGAAGGGCCCCGATCAGGTCCGCCGCACCAAGGGTCCGCGCTATACGCCGGTGTCCAAGCGCCAGGACAAGCCGGATGGCATTGCCTGGATCCTGCGCAATCATCCCGAAGTGTCGGATGGCGCGATCGGCAAGCTGATCGGCACGACCCGCACGACCATCGCCGCGATCCGCGACCGCAGCCACTGGAACATCGCCAACATCGTGCCGAAGGACCCAGTGACGCTGGGTCTGTGCTCGCAGCGCGAATTGGACGCGCTGGTGGTGAAGGCTGCCAAGGCGGCCGGCATCGAGGCGCCGACCGACACGCGCCTGGAAGGTGATCGCGAAGCGCTGATCGAGCAGCTGCGCGCCGAGCGCGAGGCTGCCTCGCACGTCAACGACGAGGAGGAAGTCGGCGAGGTTCGTGTCGAGCACACCGCCGAGACGCTGTTCAAGCACTGAGTTCTTTTTCAACGACGTCCAGCGGGCTTCGGCGGCATGCCGGGGCCCGTTTTCGTTGGCGGATGTGCTGAATCGCTCTAGCCTCTTCCCGAACGACCGGGAGAGCAGCGATGTGCGACGAATGGACCGCAGCCGATAACGACCGAGAGCTGGGCCCGCTGACGCGGCGGGGCTTCACCATCGCGGCCGCCGCTGCGGGTGCTGCGGTGCTGCTGCCGAGCCCGGCCAATGCGCTGGCGGTGAAGGGCAGGGACGTGACGGTGCGGACGCCGGACGGCAGCGCCGACGCGTATTTCGTGGCGCCGGCCAAGGGCAAGCATCCCGGGGTTCTGGTGTGGCCCGATGTGATGGGGCTGCGGCCGGCGTTCCGGCAGATGGCCGACCGGCTGGCCCAATCGGGCTATGCGGTGCTGACGGTGAACCAGTTCTACCGATCGACCAGGGCGCCGTTCCTGCAGCCGGGCGAATCGTTCGACCAGCCGGCGGTGCGGCAGCGGATCGAGCCGTTCCGCAAGGCGCTGACGTCCGAGGGCACGACGCGGGACGGGGCGGCGTTCGTCGCGTTCCTCGACGCGCAGCCCGAGGTGGACACCAGGCGCGGGATCGGCACCACCGGCTATTGCATGGGCGGGCCGATGATGATGCGGACCGCGGCCGCGGTGCCCGAGCGCGTGCGGGCGGGGGCTAGCTTTCATGGCGGAGGACTGGCGAGCGACGGGCCCGATAGTCCGTTGCTGCTCGTGCCGAAGATGAAGGGGCGGTACCTGTTCGCGGTGGCCGAGAATGACGACGCGCGGGCGCCCGAGGACAAGGAGAAGCTGCGCGCGGCGTTCGACGCGGCCAAGCTGCCGGTGGAGATCGGCGTGTATCCCGGGACGCTGCACGGCTGGTGTCCGCCCGATAGCCGGGCGTACAATCCGGCACTGGCCGAGCGGGCCTGGTCGCGGCTGCTTGCGACGCTCTCGTTGACGCTCTGACATAGGGTTCGCGCACTTGACGGGTTGACTTGTAGGATTTGAAGTTCTTGATATGTTCCCAAATCCGGCCAGGAGAATCGACATGACCGACGAGCTGATCTTCTACACCAATCCGCAATCGCGCGGCCGCATCGCGCGGTGGATGCTGGAGGAAGTCGGCGCGCCGTACCGCACCGAGGTCGTCGACTATGGCACGGCGATGAAGGACGGGGCGTACCGCGCGATCAACCCGATGGGCAAGGTGCCGGCGATCGTGCACGGCGGCAAGGTCGTCACCGAATGTGCGGCGATCTGCGCGTATTTGGCCGAGGCGTTCCCCGAGGCCGGGCTGGCGCCGCTACCCGAGGAACGCGCCGATTACTACCGCTGGCTGTTCTTCTCGGCCGGGCCCATCGAGCAGGCGGTGACCAACAATTGGGCCAAGTTCGAAGCCTCCGAAGAGCAGAGCCGGATGTTCGGCTATGGCAGCTACGGCCTTGCCGTCGACGTGCTCGAACAGGCGGTGTCGGCGCACCCCTATATCGCCGGCGAGCGCTTCACCGCCGCCGATGTCTATGTCGGGTCGCAAGTGGGCTGGGGCGTGATGTTCGGCACGCTGCCCAAGCGCGACGCGTTCCTGGCCTATCACGCACGCCTGACCGGGCGGCCCGCTTATCAGCGCGCCGCGGAGAGCGACGACAAGCTGATCGCCGCAGCAGCCTGATACGGCGCCTGATACGGGCCCCGACACGACAAAGGCCAGGACGCAGATGCGTTCCTGGCCTTCGCGGTGAAAGGTAGCCGCTTACAGCGCCCTTTACGTACAGCAGCGCAGCCAGATAACCGGATGCTGCTTACAGGCAGTAGTTAGAGGGCGATGGTGTAGCTGAGGAAGTCCGGAACCGGGCCGTTCCAGCCTTCATCGGGGCCGTCGTCGGCGGCATTGGCGTAGCGCCGCGGTTCACGCGCGAGCATGTCGGGCGAGCGATCTTCCGAGGTCGACCGATTGCGGCCACGGGGCGCACGATCGCCGCGTTCCGAGCGCTCGTTCCGCTCTGGCCGCTCCACACGTTCCGGTCGCTCTGCGCGTTCCGGGCGTTCGGCACGCTCAGGGCGTTCGGCACGTTCGCTGCGCTCCGGACGTTCGGGGCGTTCGCTGCGTTCGGGGCGGGGGCTTTGCTCTTGCGGCGCGGCCTGCTCCGGACGCTCCGGCTGTTCGGTGCGCGCGGCACGCTCGCCGCGGGATCCGCGCTCGCCACGACCGGCGCGTTCGCCCCGGCCACCTCGTTCGCGGCGCTTGCCGCCTTCAGGCGCCGGCTGCGCCGCTTCGGCTTCTTCCGGCCGATCGCCGGAAACGTTCACGCGGGCGATCTTCTGGCCGGTGAGCTTCTCGATCTCGGCGATGTTCTCGGCATCTTCCGGCGTGATCAGCGTGTAGGCGATGCCGGTGGCGCCGCCGCGGCCGGTGCGGCCGATGCGGTGGACATAATCGTCGGGATGCCAGGGCGCGTCGAAGTTGAAGACGTGGCTGACACCCTTCACGTCGAGGCCGCGTGCGGCGACGTCGGAGGCGACCAGAATGTTGACGTCACCCGACTTGAACCGCTCAAGCTCGGCGATGCGCGCGGGCTGGTCCATGTCGCCATGAATCTCGGCGGAGCGGAAGCGATGCTTCTTCAGGCTCTTGTTGAGATCGCGGACCGTGGTCTTGCGGTTGCAGAAGATGATCGCGGTGTGGACATCCTCACGCTCCAGCAGAGTGCGCAGCACGCGGCGCTTCTCGACGCCGCTCGAAGAGACCGGAACGAGGTGCTGGGTGATGTTGATGTTGGTGCTGGCCGGGCGGGCAACCTCGATCTGCTTGGGATTGTCGAGGAACTTGTCGGCCAGCTTCTTGATGACCGGCGGCATCGTCGCCGAGAACAGCAGGGTCTGGCGCTGCTTGGGCAGCTTGGTGCAGATTTCCTCGATATCGGGGATGAACCCCATGTCGAGCATCCGATCGGCCTCGTCGATCACCAGCAGGCTGCAACCGGTCAGCAGGATCTTGCCGCGGCCATAGAGGTCCATGAGGCGGCCCGGCGTGGCGATGAGGACGTCGACGCCCTTTTCCAACGCCTTGACCTGGTCGCCCATCTGCACGCCGCCGATCAGCAGGGCCATAGAGAGCTTGTGGTGGACGCCGTACTTCTCGAAATTCTCCGCCACCTGGGCGGCGAGCTCCCGCGTCGGCTCGAGGATCAGCGAGCGCGGCATCAGCGCGCGGGTGCGCCCTTCGCCGAGCACGTCGATCATCGGCAGCACGAACGCGGCGGTCTTGCCGGTGCCGGTCTGGGCGATGCCGACAAGGTCGCGGCCCATCAGCACCGACGGAATCGCCTGACGCTGGATCGGCGTGGGATCGGTGTAGCCTGCAGCGGTCACCGCGCGCAGAAGGTCGTCAGAAAGGCCGAGATCGGCAAAGCTCATGCGTTCATCCGGAAAACGGACGCGATTACCCACGTCACCTAGCGAAAATCGCTTGCGGATTTGCCGGCCAATGTCAAGCGCGGCCGGAAGCGAGACGCGCCTTTAGGCGAAGGCAGGGCGGAAGGTTTTCCTTTCCTGGGGCCTCAGCCATTCCAAGCATCGCAGACCCGATAACCGCGCGCGGAAGCTGATCGCCCAAGTGGGCCCAGCTTTTCGACGCTATGCGCGGGGCGGGTGTCCGAATTTGAGTGGGGAGCGGCCCGGCAGCTACCCCGGGATCAGGGTAACTTCTGCTCGCAAATACCACCTCAAGGTGGACACCGATGATCCGGTAAGTTCAAGGTCGGCTGCCGGAGTTTACAAGCCCTTCGAAGGGGAGCGTCATGAAATCGATCTTAACGCTGAGCGCCCTTGCGGCCACGTTGCTAGGCACAGGAGACACTGGAACCATCATGCTCTCGGAGGTGGATGGTGCCGACGCGATGGCCCTTGCTGCGAAAGTGCTGCCGGGGGACATTAGAGCGACCGTTGTAGAGGGGCAGGTCCGGCGTGAATTCCTGCCCGGGCACGCGTTTCTGGCGACCTATCTTACAAAGGCGCAGGTTCTAGGGGAGGATTCATGCACCCGTACCCAGTATAACGTTCACATGCGCGGCGTCGGTGGGGCAGGCGTGCCGCCCTCGACCACTGAGCTGCTGATTGGCTCAGTTGAACGGCGCGAACTTCAAGCAATCGTGTTTCCCTCCAACAAAGCCGGTGATGCAAGCTGTGCTGCCACCAAAGGCTTCGTCTCGGTAAGTGGATCCGAGGATGATCGACGTCGCATCAACGCTTACCGACAGATCGTCGCCGCAATGCGGGTGGCTAAGGCCGCCAAACCTCTGCCGTTCAACGCGCTGTGCTCCCCGGCCGATGAACTCGCGTGCCGCGATGTCACTCGCTCGCTAGCAAATCTGCCGCTCGACGAACTTTTCTCGATTCAAGTCAGAGGCTTGAAGTTGAAGAGTGAGGGAACCGGGCAGGTACGCATAATTCACAGTAAGCAGATCCAACCATCGGAGCCCTACGACGTGGAGCTGTCGTTCGGTATGTCTGGCGAGGACGGCAAGTCTTGGCGGGTACGCTGGCGCGAAACTGGCCGGCCATTAGCCGAGCTTCGCCTCGAACGATCGATGGTGATCTATCACTGATCGCAGCTATCTTCTTTGCAGGCGACGAACCAAGGGCGGGCGTTCGGCCGGAGGCTGCAACGTGCCAAACGTCCGCTCGGTGTGTCAGCTGCCAGTGGCTTTGGACCTCCGGTTCGTCTATCGCGAACGTCTGGAAATGGGTGGAAAGCGGAACGGCGGCTTTCGGGAGCGGGGCGAGCGATAGCTGCCATCGCCCACAGCGTGCATCGCTCACCGCCTGGCCGCCTTGTAGCCCAGCGCCTTGTCGAGGAAGATCAACATTCTCGGCCATGACTCACGTCTTGCCGCCACAACGCCTTCAGCGGTGCCTCCACCGAACTCGGCATCCGATTTGGCATCCTCGGTAGCAAGCGGGCCGAGCGTGAAGTGTCCGCCATCGGGGTATCGAAGCAGCACCACATGATGGCGAAACCTGCGCTGCGCGAGACGCAGTTTCACTGCGTCAGCCATCGTCTCTGATGGCCATACCGCGTCATTCTTGCTGGCGATCATCAGGATAGGGCCGCGTACGCGCTCCACTGGAATGGCAGCTGCAGCCAGAGCTCCGGAGGCCTCCCGGCTCTTTACATAAAGCTCCCCAAGCGATCGGCAGTTGTTGCAGGGTGCGAAAGGAACAAAGGGGATTGGCCGCCCGCCGGCGGTCCAGGACGATCGGACCGTTCCTGCCTTTCTATCGATGCCTTGCCAGACGACATCCGTCGGCGAAGCGGCAACAACAGCTTTGATCCGCGAATCCGAACTCGCAAGCAGTAGTGCGGCCTCGGCTCCCTTCGAAAGACCGAGCACGGCGATGCGGCGCCGATCGACGCGGGGATCACTGGATAACACGTCGATCCCTTGCCTTAGCCGCTCCAAGGGAATCTGCTGAAGTTTGGAGTCGAGGCCGGGGCTTTTGAAATACGCCTCCGCCAGGGCGACATAGCCATGCTCCGCAAGGCGGCCAGCAACTGCCTTTGCCCATTTGTCACCACCTTCTGCGCCGCCCAACACCAACACGCCAGGTGCCTTGGCCGTGCTCTGATGGGGATATGCCATGGTGGCCCTGAAATCCGGTCGACTGACCTGCACTGACGGAACGTCGCTGGCGAAGCAAACTGAAGCGGGAGCCGTTAGCACCAACAAAAGGCGCGCTGTGTTCCAACCGCTCATCTGTCGCCCTTCTGATAATCCTGTGTGTTGTCTATGCAATACGCAAGCTGGCGTGCGACATGTCAAGCGTCTGGCGAGTGAGCCCAGCTTCCTGAAGTGGCATCCCGGCCATTAACAAGCGACCGGAGTAGGGCACTGGCATCGACACTCTGAACGACCGGCATTGGGCGGAAGCGGACGTACGCTGATGCGCAGCGCGCTCAGTGTGCGGGGACCAGCTTGGCGAAGGATTGAATGCTGCAGGTTCGGCCCGAACGCGAGCGGAAGGAGTCGCGGCCGGCGCACATCTTCTTGTCCGGATCGGGTTTGACGTAGAAGCCCGAATAGAAGCCGAGCGCGGGACAGCGGGCGCCGAGGCGGGCGCGGATCTGGGTGCCGTCCTTGAGCAGGAGGTCAACGCTGTCAAAGCGGTTCACCGTGAAGCCCGCCAGCTTGTCGAGCTTTACGCAATCGCCCGCCTTCTTCTCGACCATCGGGGCCGCGCGCGGGCTGCGCAGGATGATGGTCGTGGTGGTGACGGTCACTCGGGGCACATGCACCGTGGCCCGCTGCTGCGATGCGCTGGCCCAGGAATCGGCGCCGAACGCCACCGGCTGCGCGGCGGGGGCGAACAACAGCAGCAGTCCGGTGGCGGGAACGAGCGGGTTCAGCATTGCAAGATGCGTTCTATGCCCAGGTGTTGAACAGTGGATGAACTGCGGAGCGGATGCTAGCGCGCGGCCATGAGGCCAAACCAGCACGAGCTTGTCGAGTCCCTGCGTGCGCGCTTCGGCGCGAGGATGGTGGAAACCGATCCCGAGGCGCTGGCGCCGTGGCTGACCGACTGGCGCAATCGCTTTCACGGCGCGGCACCGGCGTTGCTGTCCCCCGAATCGCTGGAAGAGGTGCAGGCGGTGGTGGCGCTCGCGGGGGCCGCGGGCGTGCCGCTGGTGCCGCAGGGCGGCAACACCAGCATGGTCGGCGGGGCGACGCCGCCGGCGGATGGATCGGCGGTGATCCTGTCGTTGCGGCGGATGAAGCGTATCCGCGCGTTATCGGCGGAATCGAGTCTGGCGGTGGCTGAGGCGGGCGTGATCCTGGCGGCGCTGCAGGACGCCGCGCAGGAGATCGGCCGCCGTTTTCCGCTCGATTTGGGCTCGCGGGGGAGTGCCACGGTCGGCGGGCTGGTGTCGACCAATGCCGGGGGAACCCAGGTGCTGCGCTTCGGGACGATGCGCGGGCTGGTCGCCGGCGTCGAAGCGGTGCTGCCGGATGGATCGGTGCATGACGGGCTGTCGGCGCTCAAGAAGGACAATCGCGGCTATGACCTGAACCAGCTGCTGATCGGCGCCGAGGGAACGCTGGGGATCGTGACCGCGGCGACGCTGCGGCTGGTGCCGTCGGTGGTGTCGCGAGCGGTGGCATGGGTCGGGCTGGACAGCCCCGAACAGGCGCTGCGGCTGCTGCGCCATGCCGAGCGGCGCACCGAGGCAGTGGAGAGTTTCGAGATCATCCCGGCCGAGGCGCTGGCCAGCGTCCTGGCGCACATCCCGGGGACCCGCGCGCCGGTGGATGCCGGGCGGCGCTGGCACGTGCTGATCGAGGCGGTGTCCAGCGATCCCGGGGAGCGGGCGCCCGACGATC
Organism: Sphingomonas sp. S2-65; assembly: GCF_021513175.1. Taxonomy (NCBI): domain Bacteria; kingdom Pseudomonadati; phylum Pseudomonadota; class Alphaproteobacteria; order Sphingomonadales; family Sphingomonadaceae; genus Sphingomonas; species Sphingomonas sp. S2-65. The sequence goes on from NZ_CP090953.1 coordinate 3,584,699, forward strand.
TGCTCGCCGCGTTGCTGGGAGAGGCGCTGGAGGCCGGGCTGGCGCAGGACGGCGTGGTTTCGGCGAGCGAGGCGCAGGCCGAGGCGTTCTGGCGCATCCGTCACGGCATATCCGAATCCGAACGCGCGCGCGGGCCGGCGGTGCAGCACGACATTTCGGTGCCCGTCGATGCGATGCCGGGCTTCATGACCGGGGCGGGTGCCGAAATCGAGGCGCGGTTCCCCGGAACCCGCGCGGTCGCTTATGGCCATCTCGGCGACGGCAATGTGCATTTCCATGTTCGCGCGCCCGCCGGCGCCGATCGAAGCCGCTGGTATGCCGACGAGGCGCCGGGGATCACGCGCGCGGTGCACGACCTGGTGGTGGCGGCGGGAGGATCGATCTCCGCCGAGCATGGCGTCGGCCAGATGAAGCGCGACGAGCTGGCGCGGCTGGGGCCGGCGTCGCGCCTCGCCGCGCTTCGTGCGATCAAGCGGGCGCTGGACCCGGCGGGCATTCTCAATCCGGGCAAGCTGGTGACGCTTGCGCCTGCGCCGGACAGGCCATAGACCCCCGCGGAACTTTTCACACAAGTGTATGTTTCAGGAGATTCGGATGGCCACGGCGCCACAGCAGCAGCTTCCCTTGTTCTACAACCAGCTCGAGCCGCTTTCGAGCGAGGTTCATGGCGATTTCCGCGTGCGTGTCGGCGACAAGGCGCCGTTCCTGGCCGACCAGCACGCCGTGCCGGTGACCGTGGAAGAATTCCCGCTGGTGCAGCGCTACATGCCGATCGTCTTCTCGGTCGGTGACGATCCCGTTCCGCTGGCGCTGATGGGCCTGAACGAGGGCGTGAACACCTTCTTCGACGAAGAAGGCAAGCTGATCGACCCGAACTTCTATGTGCCGGCCTATATCCGCCGCTATCCCTATCTGCTGGCGCGGCTGCGTCCGGAATCGGACGAGCTGTCGCTGTGCTTCGATCCGACCGCGGAGACGATCGGCCGCTTCGAGGATGGCGAGCCGCTGTTCGTCGATGGCCAGCCGAGCGACTTCACCAAGGGTATCCTGCAGTTCAACGAGCAGTTCGAGCAGGCCGGCGCCCGCACGGCGATGTTCATGAAGGACCTGAAGGACATGGGTATCCTGATGGATGGCGAAGTCACCATCCAGCCGGACGGCGCGGCGCAGCCCTTCATCTATCGGGGCTTCATGATGGTCGACGAAGGCAAGCTGAACGAGCTGCGCGGCGACCAGCTGCGCAAGATCGTCCAGAACGGCATGCTGCCGCTGATCTATGCGCACCTGTTCTCGCTGTCGCAGATGCGCGACATCTTCGGCCGCCAGATGCGCATGGGCAAGGTGCCGCAGCCGCAGCTGGTCACGCCGGTCTAAAGCGTTCGGTAGGTGCTTTCGGCCTTTTGGCCGGAGCGTGGAGATCACGGCGATCGCCTTCGGGTGGTCGCCGTTTTCTTATCCGGCGCAGGGTGCCGAGGCACGGCTGGCCGCCTGGAGCGCACGGCTCCCCGCATGGTCGCTGGAGCCCTTGAACTAAAGGGCCCGTCGATTATATTCACTCCCGTACGGTGTCGTGTCCCCCCCTTTCGCGGCCCGTGCGACACGCCCTCGGGCGTGTCTCCTCCCTGAACCTTGGCCACCTCGCGGGTAACCGCGGGGTGGTTTTTTATGCCGCAGCTAGTTTATTCGGCGGCGAGTGCGCCCGGCAGCGCCTCGTCGAGCAGGGCGTCGAGCACCGCGCGCAGCAGCCGAACCGCGGCCGCGAAGCCGGGGCCGGGTCGGTCCAGCTGAGGATCCAGGTAGAAGGACCGGTCGAACTCCAGCTGCACGGCGTGGATGCCGCCGCGGGGATTGCCGTGGCGCTCCAGCGTGTGGCCGCCCGCATAGGGGACATTGTTGACCGCCGGCACGTGGAGGGCGCGCGCGGTTTCCTCGATCCGGGAAACGAAGCGCGCATCGGCGGATTTGCCGAAACGGTCGCCGATCACCAGGCGGGGAGGCTCGTTCGCGGCGGCGAGCGGAGGCATGGAATGGATGTCGACCAGCACCGCGACGCCGAAGCGGTCGCGTGCCGCCTGCAGCGCCTCCGCGAGCGCGGCGTGGTAGGGGCGATGGTCCTCGGCGATGCGTGCGGTCACTTCGGCCGCGGAGAGGCGGCGGCTCCAGATGTCGCCGGCGTTGCCGATCCGGCGCGGCACCAGGCCCAGCCCGCTGCGCAGCTTCGCGGAAAGGGGCACGCCGAGCATGCCGGCGCCGTCGTCGAGCTTCGGATCGCGCTCCTGCTCGCCGCGGTTCAAGTCGATCCAGGCGCGGGCGCGATGGGCGACGAACAGCGTTTCGCCGCGCCAGGCTTCGAGCGCGAGGGCGTCGGCGCAGCGGTCCTCCAGGCCTTTCAGCGCCGCGAGCGGCAGCCGGATGGCGGACTGTAGCGCCTGCGGATAGTCGCGGCCGGCGTGCGGCACCGCGAGCACGAGCGGGCTCGAGGGGGTCGGCGGCCCGTGCCGCGCGAAGGAAAGCGACGACGTCACGCTTCCCTGACTAGGCACGCGCGGGCGATCGGGCAATGGCGCAGCGGTGCCGGCTGGAAAATCTTAAGGCGTTGATGCATAAGGTGTCGCCCACGCTTTAGGGAATGACGATGATCCGGATTTTGCTGGCCGAGGACGACCGCGTGATGCGGGAATACCTCGCCCGCGCGCTCGAGCGGTCGGGCTATGCCGTCAGCGCCGTGGATCGCGGCACCGCGGCACTGCCGCTGCTGCAGACCGAGCGATTCGACCTGCTGCTGAGCGACATCGTCATGCCTGAAATGGACGGGATCGAGCTGGCCCAGCGCGCCGCGGAGATCGCCCCCGACATGCGGGTGATGTTCATCACCGGCTTCGCCGCGGTGACGCTGAAGGCCGGCAAGCAGGTCCCGCAGGCGCGGGTGCTGTCAAAGCCGTTCCACCTGCGCGACCTGGTTCTGGAGGTCGACCGCATGTTCGAAGCGGAGAATGTCGGGCTGAGCTGAAAATTTCACGTGCGGGTGCTTGCGCGGCCGAAAAACCGCCGCTAAAGCGCCGTCTCCCCGGGGGGCGTGTAGCTCAGTGGTAGAGCACTGTGTTGACATCGCAGGGGTCGCAAGTTCAATCCTTGCCACGCCCACCACGCGAAAAAGGCTCGCCAGGCATTAGCTTGGCGGGCCTTTTTGTTTCGTGGGTACTTGCTCCAGGACTTTGACAAGCCGGGTTTTTTCGGGCCCATGGCGCGGATGAACGAGCCTGATACCGCGCTGCTGCGCCTGCTGGAAACGCTGCGGGAACGCGGATACCATTTCATCACGCCGACCCCGGCGACGCATGCCCGCGTGGTCGCGCGGCCCGGGCGCGAGCGGGCCGGCGATCTGGCCGATGTGCTGGGATGGAGCCTGCCGTTCGCGCGCGGGCTGCTCGACGCGGAACTGCTCGAACTGCTCGACGCAGCGGGGGTGCTGGAGGATGCCGGCGAAGGGCTGGTCCGCAGCGCGGTTCGGGTATCGTGGCTCAAAGGGCGTCTGTTCGTGCATTCGGCCTATCCCACTCAGGATGAGGACGCGGTGTTCTTCGGCCCCGACAGCTATCGCTTTGCCGACCTGATCGAAGCCGAGTTGACGCGGCATTGCCCGGCAGGCGCGCGGATCGTCGATATCGGCACCGGCAGCGGCGTGGGCGGCATCGTCGCGGCGGGGCTGTGCGCGGACGCGTCGGTGGTGCTCACCGACATCAACCCCAAGGCGCTGCGGTTCGCGCGGATCAACGCCGCCGCCGCGGGTGTCGAGGCGGCGTGCGTCGAGGGCAGCGACCTGAGCGGCGTGGAGGACGGTATCCACCTGGCGCTGGCCAACCCGCCCTACATCATGGACGAAGGCAGCCGGGCCTATCGCGACGGCGGCGAGATGCGCGGCGGCAAGGTGTCGTTCGACATGGCGCGGATGGCGGTGGCGAAGCTGGCGCCTGGCGGACGGCTGGTGCTGTATACCGGCAGCGCGATCGCGCGGGGCGAGGACGTGTTGCGCGACGCGCTGCAAGGGCTGGCGGACGAGAACGCGCTGGACTTCAGCTACCGCGAACTCGATCCGGACGTGTTCGGCGAAGAGCTCGACCAGCCGCCTTATGCGGAGATCGAGCGCATGGCGGTGGTCGGGGCGATCCTCACCCGGGGGTGAGGCGCCCCGCGGGCTCACATGGCGTTGGACGTGGTTCCGTTTGCCATCGCGTCGTTCGACGTCGTGGCCATCGTGTCGTTCGACATCGTCGCGGCGTCGTTGGCGGTCATGTCGCCGTCATTGGTGAAGGCGTAGTTCGCCTGGGCGTCGTTCAGCACCACGTTGTTGTCGTTCGTGGTGGTGATGTCGTTGCCGCCGCCGCAGGCGCTTAGCAGGGCGAGGACGGGTAGGGTCGAGGCGATCAGCAGGCGCTTCATCGGACTTCTCCTGTTTCCCGGGCTAACGCCGGGTCAGGCGAGGGTGTTCCGCTGCACCCGCTTTGGAAAGTGTCAGTCCTTCAGCGGATCATGGCCCCAGTTCATCAGCGAGTAGCGCCAGCGCGAGCCGGGGATGTCGGCCTTTTCGTCGGGGCCTTGGGCCAGATGGCGGTGCACATAGCCCACGACCTTGGCCATGTGGCATGGTCGGCGTCGCGCAGGTCGGCCTTGCTGGTGCGCAGGATCTCGACGATGCGCTCGCCGGAATGATGGCCGACGCTTTCGCTGTCGCCGTCATGCGTGATGCCGACCGAGCGGCTTTCCTCGGTGTCGAGCCAGCGCTCTAACGCCGCGGGCGCCATGTTCACTGCGTCGTGGAAGTCACGATAGGTCTGTTCGGGGTCGTCGCTCATGCTGGCCAAAACCGACGGTCGGCCTCGGGCGTTCCGTGATCCCGGCGACCCGGGACCACGGAACGTGGCGCGTCAGATATGCAGCGCCTTGCCATAGGCGCCGAGCACGCTTTCGTGCATCATTTCGCTGAGTGTCGGGTGCGGGAAGACGGTTTCCATGAGCTCGGCTTCGGTGGTCTCGAGCGTCTTGCCGATGGTGTAGCCCTGGATCAGCTCGGTAACCTCGGCGCCGATCATGTGGGCGCCGAGCAACTCGCCGGTCTTGGAGTCGAACACGGTCTTGATGAAGCCTTCGGCCTCGCCCAGCGCGATCGCCTTGCCGTTGCCGATGAAGGGGAAGTTGCCGACCTTCACGTCATAGCCCGCTTCCTTGGCCTTGGCCTCGGTCAGGCCGACGCTGGCGATCTGGGGGTGGCAATAGGTGCAGCCCGGGATGTTCTTGGGGTCCATCGCGTGCGGGTGACCGCCGGTGATCGCCTCGACGGCGATCACGCCCTCATGGCTGGCCTTGTGCGCCAGCCAGGGCGGGGCGGTGATGTCGCCGATCGCGTAGAGGCCGTCGACATTGGTCTTGCAGGTCGCGTCGGTCTTGAGGAAGCCGCGGTCGTCGATCGCGACGCCGAGTTCCTTGAGGCCGATATCGGCGGTGTTGGGGATGATGCCGATCGCGACGATGACGTGGCTATAGTCGCCCTGGATGAGCTTGCCGTCCTTGTCCTTGATCGTCGCCTTCACGCCGGCGTCATTGGCTTCGATCTTCTCGACCGCAGCCTTGGTCAGGATGGTCATGCCCTGCTTCTTGAGCGACTTTTCCAGGAAGGTGGAAACATCGGCATCCTCGACGGGGACGATGCGGTCCATCATCTCGACCACGGTCACGTCGGAGCCCATGTCGTTGTAGAAGCTGGCGAACTCGATGCCGATCGCGCCCGAGCCGATGACCAGCAGCTTGGTGGGCATTTCCGCCGGCGTCATCGCGTGGCGATAGGTCCAGACGCGCTTGCCGTCGGCGGGCAGGTGGGGGAGGTCGCGGGCGCGGGCACCAGTGGCGACGATGATGTTCTTGGCTTCGAGCTCGGTGGTCTTGCCGTCCTGCGCGGTGACGCTGAGCTTGCCTTTGCCGGTCAGCTTGCCGGTGCCCATGTGCACGGCGATCTTGTTCTTCTTCATCAGGTGCGTGACGCCCTGGTTGAGCTGCTTGGCGACGCCGCGCGAGCGCTTCACCACTGCGTCCAGATCGGCGCTGATGCCATCGGCGACCAGGCCGTAATCCTTGGCATGCTGCATGTAGTGGAAGATCTCGGCCGAGCGGAGCAGCGCCTTGGTGGGAATGCAGCCCCAGTTGAGGCAGATGCCGCCGAGCAGCTCGCGCTCGACGATCGCGACCTTGAGGCCGAGCTGCGCGCCGCGGATCGCAGCGACATAGCCGCCGGGTCCCGAGCCGAGGACGATGAGATCGTAGGATTCAGCCATGGATGGTTCCATTTAGAACTCCCTCCCCCTTGTGGGGGAGGGCTGGGGAGAGGGGTTGCGCTCGGCGGGGCTCGATGCCCCGGCGGGCGCTTCGAGTGCAGTCAAGATGGCAGTTAGGACGGAATCGGGTTCCGCCAAGATGGCGTTGTTGTGGAAGCGCAGCAGGCGAAAGCCTTGTTCACGCAGCCAGGCGTCACGGGTGGCATCATACGCGCTGTCGATGTGCTGGGCGCCATCGGCTTCGACGATGAGGCGCGCGCCTAGGCACACGAAGTCGGCGATGTAGCGGCCGATCGGTTGCTGGCGCTTCCATTTGGTGTGGGCAAGGCGATGATTGCGGAGCAGGCGCCAGAGTTTGCGTTCGGCTTCGGTGGGGTGGGTGCGCATTTCGCGCGCTCTGGCGAGCGCGCGCCCTCTCCCTCCCACGGCTGCGCGGCGGGCCCCTCCCTCCCCCACGAGGGGGGAGGGGAAAGAAGAGAATTCAGGCGGCACTTTCCGATACCACCCGCGGCTTCCGCTCGGCGTCGATCGCGACGAAGACGAACTGGGCCTGGGTTACGAGGCAGCTATCCTCCGAGTGGCGGGCGCGGCGCCAGGCCTGGACGTCGATGGTCATCGAGGTGCGGCCGACCTTTGCCATGTCGGCGAAGACGGAGACTTCGTCGCCGACCGCGACCGGGGCGTGGAACTTCATGCCCTCGACCGCGATCGTGACGGCGCGGCCGCGCGAATAGCGCGAGGCTACCAGGCCGGCGGCCATGTCCATCTGGCTCATCAGCCAGCCGCCGAAGATGTCGCCATAGGGGTTTGCATCGGCGGGCATGGTAGTGACGCGGATCGCCGGCTGGCGGTTGGGCGGGGTCTGGTCAGCCACGGGGCGTTCCTTTGGTGGTGCCGTCCAGCCGCGCGCGATCCTGGGCATAGGCGCGGCGCAGCGGGCCGATGCCCATCAGCACGATGATGACCATCGCGCCGTACGCGACCAGCCAGATGTCGTCCTTGCCGAGCGGGTAGGACCAGGCCGCGAGCCAGGCGATGACGCAGCTCGCGATCAGGCCGGAGACGATGAAGGCGGTTTCGATGAGGACGCGCATGGCCGGCGGGCCTTACGCGATCATGCCCATCGGCGCTTCGACCAGCGCCTTGAACGTCTGCATCAGCTCGGCACCGTCCGCACCGTCGATCGCGCGGTGATCGAAGCTGCCGGTCGCGCTCATGATGGTCGCGATCTGGAGCGCGTCGTCGATCACGTACGGGCGCTTTTCGCCCGCGCCGATCGCCATGATCATGCCCTGGGGCGGATTGATCACCGCTTCGAACTGCTTGATGCCGTACATGCCCATGTTCGAGAGGCTGGCGGTGCCGCCCTGATATTCCTCGGGCTTGAGCTTGCCTTCCTTGGCGCGGCCGGCGAGGTCCTTCATCTGCGTCGAGATCGACGAGACGCTGGCGCCGGCGGCATCGCGGATGATCGGGGTGATCAGCCCGGTGGGGGTGGAGACCGCGACCGAGACGTCGGCGCGGCTATATTTGATCAGCTTGTCGCCGGTGTAGGTGACGTTGCACTTGGGCGTCTGCTCGAGCGCGACGCCGAGCGCCTTGATCAGCAGATCGTTGACCGAGAGCTTCACGCCGCGCGCCTCGAGCGCCTTGTTGAGCTCGCCGCGCAGCTTGAGCAGCGCGTCGAGGCGGATGTCGACGGTCAAGTAGATGTGCGGGACGGTCTGCTTCGACTCGGTGAGGCGGCGCGCGATCGTCTTGCGGATGTTGGAGAGCTTTTCTTCCTCGTGCGGGATCGAGTCGTCGTACCAGACGGCCTTGGTCTCCTGCGAGGCGGCGGGGGCCGGCGCTGCGCTGGGTGCCGGAGCGGCAGCGGCGGGTGCGGCCTGCTGGGCGGCGGGGGCGGCACCAGGCTTGGCGCTCTCGACGTCGGCCTTGACGATGCGGCCGTTCGGGCCGGAGCCGGTGACCGCGGAAAGGTCGACGCCCTTGTCGGCGGCGATGCGCTTGGCGAGCGGGCTGGCTTTTACGCGATCGCCCGAGGCGGGGGCGGGAGCCGGGGTGGGTGCAGGTGCGGGCGTGGGCGCGTTCGTCGCACTTCCCCCTCTCCCGCCCTCGGCTTCGCCTTGGGCACCCTCTCCCCCTGAAGTGGGAGAGGGAGAGGGGGTGGGGGTTGCCGACGCGTCTTCGCCCTCGGCGAGGACGACTGCGATCACGGTGCCGACCTTTACGTTATCGGTGCCCTCGGCGACCAGGATCTTGCCGATCGTGCCTTCGTCGACGGCTTCGAACTCCATCGTCGCCTTGTCGGTCTCGATCTCGGCGAGGAGGTCGCCCGACTTCACCGTGTCGCCCTCCTTGACCAGCCACTTGGCGAGGGTGCCCTCTTCCATGGTGGGGGAAAGCGCCGGCATTTTGATTTCGATCGACATGGAGGTTCCCGTCGTTTGGACCTGTAGGTGTTGGCGCCTTCCTTTGCCGCGACGTTCCCTAGGGTCAAGCCCTCGGGCTTGCACAAGCTGCAATCGCACGGCACGTAAACGTCCCAAGATACGGGGAAACAAGCATGCGTACCTATCTGGTCGTGATCGACGACAGCCCGGAGTCCGAGATCGCGCTGCGCTTTGCCGCGCGCCGGGCGGTGAAGACCGGCGGCAATGTCGAGATCCTCGCGCTCGTGCCGCAGCCCGAATTCGTCCAATGGGGCGGGGTAATGGCGGCGATCGAGGAGGAAGCGCGCGAGCGGGCCGAGGCGCTGGTGATGCGCGCGGCGGGCACGCTGCTGACCGAGTCGGGGCTGAAACCGGCGATCACCGTCCAGGAAGGCGACGGCGCCAAGGTGGTGCGCGAGATGATCGCCGCCAATCCCGAAATCGCCGCGCTGGTGCTGGGCGCCGCGCCGAGCGGTGCGCCCGGGCCGCTGGTCACGCATTTCACCGGCGCCGACGCGGGGACATTCTCCGTGCCGGTGATGATCATCCCCGGTTCACTGGACATCGCCGCGATCGACCGGCTCAGCTGAAGGAATCCCATGCGTATCCTTGCCCTGCCGCTGTTGTTCGTTGCCCTGCCTGCCGCCGCGCAGGAGCAGCCGAGTACCGCCCGGCTGAAAGCCGATGTCGAGAAGCTGGTAAGCTTCGGGACACGGCACACGCTGTCCTCGCCGACCGATCCCAAGCGCGGCATCGGTGCGGCGCGGCGCTGGTTCGCGAGCGAGATGGAGCGGATCGGCAAGGGGTGCGGCGGCTGCATCCAGGTGGCGAATGTCGCGCGGACCTTTACCGGGCCGCGGGCGCCGAACGGCGTCGAGATCGTCGACGTGCTCGGCTTCCAGGCAGGCACCGATCCCAAGCGGGTGGTGATCGTGATGGGGCATATCGACAGCCGCGTCACCGACGTGATGAACGCCACCGCCGACGCGCCGGGGGCGAATGACGACGCGTCGGGCGTGGCGCTGGTGCTGGAGGCGGCGCGGATCCTGTCGAAGGAGAAGCTGAACGCGACGGTGGTCTATGCCGCGCTGTCGGGCGAGGAGCAGGGGCTGTATGGCGGCACGCTGCTGGCCGACACCGCCAAGGAGCGCGGCTGGACCGTCAGCGCGGTGCTCAACAACGACATAGTCGGCAACACGGTGGGCCAGGACGGGCGGCGCGTGGCGGACCGGGTGCGGGTGTTCTCCGAGGGTATCCGCCAGGCCGAACCGCTCGACGCGCAGATGGCGCGGGCGGCGGATGGCGGCGAGGATGACGGGCCGTCGCGGGCGCTCGCCAAGGCGGTGGACGGCGTGGCCAAGGGCATTCCCGGCGGGCTCGACACGTTCGTGGTGCGGCGGTTCGACCGGTTCGGGCGCGGCGGGGATCATACCCCGTTCCTCAAGCTCGGCTATCCGGCGGTGCGCTTCTCAGTGGGTGTCGAGAATTACGACCAGCAGCACCAGGACCTGCGCAGCGAAGGCGGCAAGGTCTATGGCGATACCGTCGACAAGATGGACTTCCCGTATCTGGCCAAGGTGACGGCGATCAACGTGGCGACGCTGCGCCGGCTGGCCAAGGCGCCGGCGGCTCCGGCAAGCGTGACGCTGATCGGAGCATTGGCGACCGATACCACGGTGAAGTGGGCGGCGGTACCGGGAGCGGCGGGGTACCGCGTGCACTGGCGCCGGGCGGACGCGCAGGACTGGACCGACCATCTAGATGTGCAGGCGCCGGAGGCAGTGCTGAAGGGAGTGATCGTCGACGACAGCTTCGTCGGCGTGTCGTCGCTGAGCGCCGACGGCGCGGAGAGCCTGGTGACCTTTGGCGGGCGCGAGCGGCGCTGACCAACCGAGTGTCGCCCCGCCTTGGTTGCGGGGCGACGGTTCAGGCGTGGCGGCTCAGCAGCCGCAGCGCGGCTTCGCCTTGTAGCGGCGCAGCGTCTTGGTGCGCAGCACGCGCTTGGGCGCGACGACGATGCGGTCCTCGAGGATGCGCTCTTCCACCACGGTGGTGGTGGTGACGATCGGCGCGGGCGTGATCACCACGGTGGTGGTGGTTCCGCCGGCATAATAGCCCGACGCATAGGTGCTGCCGCCATAATAGGCGCCGCCCTGATAGCCGCCGCCGCAGACCTGCACGCAGGGCGGGGTGCCATAGGTCTGGACTTGCACGGGTGCCGGATAGGCCTGAACGTGGACCGGCGGGGCGGGCGGATACGCGCCATAGGGGGCGGGGATCGGCGCGTCATAGCCGGCACCCGGCGGCGGCGGAGGACCATCCGGCGCTTCGGGCACGTCGTAATAGGCGTCGGGCTCTACCGGCTGGATCGAAGGCGCGGCGTAGGCGGCGCCTGCACCGGCATAGCTGTCGGCATAGGCATAGCTTTCGGAATAGCTGCTGCCGTCGCCCCAGGCGATACCGTCGCGCGAGTCCCAGACCTGGCCGCGGCCGTCGATCAGCACCGCGTCGTCATAATAGCGGACCCAGCTATAGCCCTGGGGCGGGGCGGCGAGGCCGAAGCTGAGATAGTCGGGGACGCGGAAGCCCGAGCCCATCCAATAGGAGGGCAGCGCGGCGCCGCGGTGGAGGCGGCGATAGCCGTTCCAGCCGCCCGGCGCCTGCCAGCCGGCGCTCCAGCGGCCATTGACGGGCGCGCCCCAGCGATGCGGATTGACTCGGCCGACCTGCGTTCCCGGACCCTTGGGCATCACCACCCAGCGGCCGTTCTGCCACACGCGCTGCGCCGTGGCGGGGGTAGCGCACGCCAGACCCGCGACCGCCGCCGTCACCAACCAAAGATTCCGCACCTGGGTCACTCCTTCGCATGCAAGCCGTGGGGACTCGCTTAACGTTCAAGTAACCCTTACGCTTCCGTGAAGAAATCCGCGAGACTTGGTTAACAATGTCCCAATGCGGGTCAGCGTCCCGCAAGACGCGGCGCGAGTATCCGCATCAGGGCTTCGCAACCCGCCGCGTCGCCGGCGTCGAAACGCGACGGGAGCGGGCTGTCCAGGTCGAGCACCCCGAGCAGTTCGCCCTGGTGGACGATGGGGACGACCAGCTCCGAGCGGCTGGCGGCGTCGCAGGCAATGTGCCCGGGAAAGGCGTGGACATCCTCGACCAGCTGGGTTTCGCGGGTGCTGGCGGCGGCCCCGCACACGCCCTTGCCGAACGGAATGCGGATGCAGGCGGCCTTGCCCTGAAACGGGCCGAGCACGAGTTCGTCGGCGACGTTGCGGTAGAACCCGGCCCAGTTGAGATCGGGAAGATACTGGCCGATCAGCGCGGAGACGTTCGCCATGTTGGCAATGGCGTCGGGCTCGTCGGCGGTGAGCGAGTCGAGCGCGGCGGCGAGGTCGCGGTAGAGTTCCGACTTGGAGTCGGCGGCGATGTCGAAGGCGTACATGGCGCGGATGTAGGCGATCCGATGCGCCGGCGCGAGGGCCGGCGCATCGGTGGACTTCACGCGACCTGTTCGAGCGCCGCCACCGCGTTGGCGGGCAGTTCCAGCGCTCCGGCGGCGAGGTTCTCGCGCAGGTGACCGACCGAGGACGTGCCGGGGATCAGCAGGATGTTGGGCGCGCGGCGCAGGAGCCAGGCAAGCGCGACCTGCATCGGCGTGGCGCCGAGCTGCCCAGCGACATCCGACAATGCCGAGGACTGGAGCGGCGTAAAACCGCCCAGTGGGAAGAAGGGGACATAGGCGATGCCGTCTTTTGCCAGATTGTCGATCAGCGCGTCGTCCTGACGGTGGACGAGGTTATAGTGGTTCTGGACGCAGACGATCTTACAGATGCCGCGTGCCTCCGCGACCTGCGCGGCAGTGACGTTGCTGAGGCCGATATGGCGTACCAGACCCTGCCGCTGGAGTTCCGCGAGGGTGGCAAGGCGATCCTCGATCGAGCCTTCGCTAGGGCCGTGAATGTTGCCCATGATGCGCAGGTTCACGACATCCAGCACATCGAGCCCCAGGTTGCGGAGATTGTCGTGCACTGCCTGGCGGAGTTCGTCGGGCGACTCCGCGGGGAGCCAGGACGCGTCGGCACCGCGCCTGGCGCCGATCTTGGTGACGAGCACCAGGTCGGCGGGATAGGGGGCGAGCGCCTCGCGGATGAGCTGGTTGGTGATGTGCGGGCCGTAAAAGTCGCTGGTGTCGATGTGGTTCACACCCTGCGCGATCGCTTCGCGTAACACCGCAAGGGCAGCGTCGCGGTCCTTGGGCGGGCCGAACACGCCGGGGCCGGCGAGCTGCATCGCGCCATAGCCGAGGCGGCGGACCGGGCGGTCGCCGAGGAGGTAGGTGTCGGACTGGGGATTGGTGCTCATGGGCGTTCTCCGCTTGCTGTCCCACTCAGATAGGCCTTGGTGGCTCGCGCGATAATCCGGCATGATCCGCACGGGCTGTGCGGGATAACGAACAATGAAGTACGAACTCGGCGACCTGAATGCCTTTGTCGCAGTGGCACGGGCCAGGGGATTTCGCGATGCGGCACGCGGGCGCGGCGCGAGTGCGTCCGGGCTGAGCGACGCGGTGCGGCGGCTGGAAGCGCAGATGGGCGTGCGCCTGCTGAACCGCACCACTCGCAGCGTCGTGCCGACCGAGGCGGGGGAGCGGCTGCTGGAACGGCTGGAGCCGGCGCTGAGCGAAGTCGAGGCGGCGATGGACGTAGTGAACGGCTTTCGCGACCGGCCCGCGGGGACGCTGCGGCTGAACGTGCCGGTGACCGTCGCGCGGCTCGTGCTGCCGGACATCGTGCCGGGGTTCCTTACCGCCTATCCCGACATCCGGCTGGAAGTGATCGCCGAGGACAGCTTCGTCGACGTGCTGGCGGCCGGGTGCGATGCCGGCATCCGCTATGGCGAGCGGCTGGAGCAGGACATGATAGCCGTGCCGATCGGGCCGCGAGTGCAGCGGTTCGCGGCCGCCGCGTCGCCGGCCTATCTCGACGCGCGTGGGCGGCCGGAGCATCCCCGCGACCTCCTGGGGCATGCATGCCTGCGCGGGCGCTTCGCCAGCGGGACGATGCCGGTCTGGGAGTTCGAGCGCGACGGGGAGATGGTGCGGGTCGAACCCAGCGGGCCGCTGATCGTGCAGCTGGGAAGCACGGTGGACCTGGCCGTCGCCGCGGCCGTGGCGGGAAGCGGCATTGTCTATCTGTTCGAGGAATGGCTGCGGCCGCTGCTCGACAGCGGTGCGCTGGAGCCGTTGCTGGAGCCTTGGTGGGACGCGTTCTCGGGGCCCTTCCTCTACTATCCGGGGCGGCGGCTGGTGCCGGCACCGCTGCGGGCGTTCGTGGATTATGTGCGGGCGATGAGGGTATGAACGGGCATTATTCGGATTTGAGGTGGCACGTTCGATAGCGAGAGAGTTCGACAGGCAGCAGCTAAGAAAGCGGTAGCGAGCGCGCTGACGCCGGCGTGATATAGCCCTGCGCGACCAGGAATGCGCGCAAAGCGGCGGGGTAGCCGGCCGGGTCGCGGCGGTAGTGGGAGAGCATCACCCGCCAAGCGGACGCTGCTTGCCCGAGCCGGGCAGCATCGGCGACATAGGCGGCACAGTTGCCATTGCGCTCCACGGTTTTCGACATACAGACGCGGCGATGCGCCCGCAGGTCCTGGGCGAACAGCGGCCGGAAGGTAGGGTCGGCTGAGATGTCTACGCTACGACCGGCGCGAATGGTCAGCACAAGCGGCGGCCGAGGTACGCACGCGTTGCACTCCTTCGAGTAGTTAAAGCCAGGCGCCTCGAGCACGAAGCCAGAGCGGCCGTCCTTAAGTAGATTGCGAGGAACCATGGCCACCTCGCCGGTCAACTCCCTGCGGCCGTGATGCTCCAGCGGCACGGCGCGGTAACCGCCGCCAATCGGCTCGATTACGGTCACGGCAGCGATACCGCCCGAACCGCCCCACTGGTTGTCGACGACTACGCCCAGATATTCCTGCTCGGGCGCGAGGCGGACAACCGCGACACGCACGAACGAGGCCTGGCTATCGCTGGTCATCCGGAAGGGTGGCAGTCCGCGCTGTCTGACGGTGACGATCGCCTGATTGCTGACGCCGTCAAAGCGACACGCTTCATTCTGCGTCGGCTGCTCGCAGGGAGTGGCAGCGACCTCCACCGTGGCCCCGCCTGCGACAAAGGAAAGCGGCTCCTTGGGATGGACGCCCCAGGTCTGGAACGCGCCAAGCGGCACCGTCGGCAGCGTTTGCGGCGGCGCAGCGCCGAGCAGCAATGCCGGCAAGAGGCAGGCAGGAACGCGCATCGACGATATTCCCTAGAGCCAAGCCCATGCATCAAACTAGCTATCTGACGCGTGCGCAACTCCAGCCTTCATAGTCAGGCTACAACCGGCGAATTGGAGCCGTATGCGGGTCCCGCCTAGTCGATCCGTACCTTGCCGCGGCCGGCTTTTACCGTGCTGCGGCCTTTTTTCTCGTCCACTCTGCGCGCCTTCGCGGATTTGCTGGGCTTGGTCTTGATGCGGCGGGCGTCGCGCTTGAAGGACTCGGTGACCAGCTCGCCCAGGCGCTCGCGGGCGTCGGTGCGGTTGGCGTCCTGGGTGCGGAATTTGCGGGCGGTGATGACGAGTTCGCCGTTCAGGGTCATCTTCGACCCGGCGAGCTGTTTGAGCTTTTGATAGGCGTAGAGCGGCAGGCCGAGCTTGAACACGTCGACGCGCAGCTGGACTGCGGTCGCGACCTTGTTGACGTTCTGGCCGCCCGGACCGGAAGCGGCGAGGAAGCGTTCCTCGACGATCGCTTCCTCGGGGATGTCAGTCACGGCCGAAGCCGAGATTGTGGAAGCGCACCGGGATGGGGGCATGTGCCTCGACCGGGGGCTTGCCTTCCCGAGGAATGGTCAGTCCTTCGGCATGGAGCATCACGGCAGGACCACCGGCGCCGTAGACCGGATCCCCGACGATCGGGATGCCGAGCCCTTCGGCGGCGTGGATGCGGATCTGGTGGGTACGGCCGGTTTCGGGATAAAAGGCGAGCAGCGCGCGCGCGCCACGGGTTTCCAGCAGTTCCCAGCGGGTGCGGGCGGCCTTGCCCTTGGGATCGCCGCGCATGCGCCAGCCTTCTTCGGCGCTGGAGATCTTCGCGAGCGGCAAGTCGATCATCCCTTCCTGCCCCTCGGGCACGCCCTCGAGGATGGCGAGGTAGCGCTTGCCGACGCTGCCGGTCTCGAACGCCTGTGCGAAGCGCTTCATCGCCTTGGGATTGCGGGCGAGGAGCAGGCAGCCGCTGGTGTCGCGGTCGAGCCGGTGCATCGGCACGGGATCGCGGCGAAAGCCGAAGGTCAGATGGTGCAGCTGATCCTCAAGGCTGAGCGAGCGGTCGCGCGGGCGGTCGACGGGCAAGCCGGCGGGCTTGTCGATCACGATGGCTTCGCCGTCGATGAAGAGTACGCGGTCCTGGAACATGGGGGGCATATAGCGCACTGCGCTCAAACGAAAAGCGGCGGCCGGTGGGGGGACCGGCCGCCGCCTCTCAAGGAGCCGCGTGGAGGAGGGGGGACGCGGCCCCGGTCGCGCGCGTCGGGGTTACGCGGCGAGCTTGTTGGCGACCTCGGCGATGCGGCGTCCCTGGTAGCGGGCGCCATCCAGGTCGGTTTCGCTCGGCAGGCGGCTGCCGTCGGCACCGGCGATGGTGGTTGCGCCATAGGGTGCGCCGCCCTTCACTTCGTCGACACCGCCCTGGCCCTGGAACCCATAATCGAGGCCGACGATGGTCATGCCGAAGTGGAGCAGGTTGGTGATGATCGAGAAGAGCGTCGTCTCCTGCCCACCATGCTGGCTGGCGGTGGAGGTGAAGGCGCCGCCGACCTTGCCGTTGAGCTTGCCCTGGAACCAGAGCCCGCCGGCCTTGTCCCAGAAGCTGGCCATCTGGCTCGACATGCGGCCGAAGCGCGTGGGCGAGCCGACGATGATGCCGTCATAATTGGCGAGCTCGTTCACGTCGTCGAGCACGGGGTGCGAGGTGTCGGCGACGAAGCCCGCGGCGGCGGCGACTTCGGCTGGCGCCGTTTCGGCGACGCGGCGGACATCGACTTGCGCGCCGGCGCTGCGCGCGCCTTCGGCGACGGCGTCGGCCATCTTCGCGAGGTGGCCGTAGGACGAGTAATAGAGGACCAGGATCTTGGACATGGTGGAGGCTCCCTTGTGCGTATTGGGGTTCATTCGCTGTCGACGAGCACGAGCTCGGCGTCGTCCAGCGCAGTGATGGTGACGGTCTGGCCGCCGGCGAGCGCGGCTCCGTCGCGGGTCTCGATACGCTCGCCGTCGATCTCGACCGTGCCCGCTGCGGGGACCAGATAGGCGTGACGGCCCTCCCCAACGGTGTGCCGCACGGTCTCGCCGGTCTTGAGCGTCGCGCCGAGCACGCGCGCTTCGGCGCGGATCGGCAGTGCGTCGCGGTCTTCGGCGAAGCCCGAGGCGAGCGTGACGAACCCGCCCGAGCGGTCGCCCTTCGGAAAGGGCTTGGCGCCCCAGCTCGGCTGGCCGCCGCGGGTGCGGGGCTGGATCCAGATCTGGAAGATGCGCGTCGCCTCGGGCTCGAGATTATATTCGGCGTGACGCACGCCGCTGCCGGCGCTCATGACCTGCACGTCGCCCGCCGCGGTGCGGCCCTTGTTGCCCATCGAGTCCTGGTGCGTGATCGCGCCCGAGCGGACATAGGTGATGATCTCCATGTCCTGGTGCGGGTGCGGCGGGAAGCCGGAATTGGCGGCGATCTCATCGTCGTTCCAGACGCGCAGCGCGCCCCAGCCCATGCGGGACGGGTCATAGTAGCTGGCGAAGGTGAAGTGGTGACGCGCCTTGAGCCATCCGTGGTCGGCCTGGCCGAGGGTTTCGAAGGGGCGTTTGTCGATCATGTTGAGCATCCAGTTGACGCCCAAGACATAGGTCCGCGGGTAAGTGCCCGAAATGGAAACGTTGGAAACCGATCGTTTCTGAGCTATCGATATCGCCCATGAAGCTGCCGGATTTCGAGGCCTGGGCGATCTTCGCCGCGGTGGTGGAGCATCGCTCGTTCAGCAGCGCGGCGGATGCGCTGGGGGTGTCCAAGGCGACGATCTCCAAGGCGATCACGCGGCTGGAGCAGCGGCTGGGAACCGCGCTGTTCCATCGGACCTCGCGGCGGCTGACGCTGACCGACAGCGGACGCGGCCTGGCCGAGCGGGCGCAGCGGATCCTGTCGGAAGGCGAGGCCGCCGAGGAGGCGGCGTTCGAGTCGGCGAGCGCCCCGGCGGGAGTGGTGCGCGTCGCGGCGCCGCTGACGTTCGGGATCAGCCATCTCGCTCCCGCGCTGGCCGACTTCATGACGATGCACCCGGGCATCCGCATCGACCTGCGGCTGTCCGACGCGTTCGTCGACATCGTCGGCGAGGGGATCGACGTGGCGATCCGCATCGCCGAACTGCCCGACAGTTCGCTGCGCGCGCGCAGGCTGGCGCCGGTGATGGGCTATGTCGTGGGGGCGCCGGCCTATTTCGATCGGGTCGGAAGGCCGCAGCACCCCGCCGACCTCGCGACGCATGCGTGCTTCATCTACACCAACATGGCGATGCCCGAGGTGTGGCGCTTTCGCAAAGCCGGGGGCGAGGAGGCGGCGGTGCGGGTCGACGGGCCGATGCGGACCGACAATGGCGACGCGATGCTGCCGGCGCTGTGCGCGGGGCTGGGGGTCGCGCGGCTGCCGGACTTCCTGGTGTCGGAGCATATCGCGGCGGGGCGGCTGGAGACGGTGCTGGACGACTGGTCGGGCTGGGCGACCGGACTGCACCTGCTGACGCCACCCGGCACGCTGCGGCCGGCGCGAGTGGAAGCGCTGATCGAATTCCTGTCGGCACGTCTCAAGCGGATCTGCGTCGAAGCATCGCCGCCGGCGTGAAGCCGACCGTTCGGTGGGGCCGTGCAGCAGGTAAGTAGATTCCCTACGACTCGTGGAACGAGGCCGGTTAGTCGGAAATTAACCTTTTGCCTTCAGAGGTGCTTAGGTTAATGAATTCGTCCAACGCGTCGGCCAGCGGGGCTCCACGCGTCTGAGGACAGGGGAAACGGCGATGCGCGTGCTGCTGATCGAAGACGAGCCTAGCACTGCAAAGGCAATCGAGCTGATGCTCGGCGCGGAAGGCTTCAACGTCTACACGACCGATCTGGGCGAAGAGGGCTTGGACCTGGCCAAGCTCTATGATTACGACATCATCCTGCTCGACCTGAACCTGCCCGACATGCACGGCTATGACGTGCTGAAGAAGGTCCGCGTCGCCCGCGTGCAGACGCCGGTGCTGATCCTGTCGGGCGTCAACGAAATGGACTCCAAGGTGCGCTCGTTCGGCTTCGGTGCCGACGATTACGTCACCAAGCCTTTCCATCGCGAAGAGCTGGTCGCGCGTATCCACGCCGTCGTCCGCCGCTCGAAGGGGCACTCGCAGTCGGTCATTCGCACCGGCAAGCTGGCGGTGAACCTGGACGCCAAGACCGTCGAAGTCGATGGCGCGCGCGTGCACCTGACCGGCAAGGAATATGCGATGCTGGAGCTTCTGTCGCTCCGCAAGGGCACGACGCTGACCAAGGAGATGTTCCTCAATCATCTCTATGGCGGGATGGACGAGCCCGAACTCAAGATCATCGACGTGTTCATCTGCAAGCTGCGCAAGAAGCTGAGCATGGCGACCGACGGCGAGAACTACATCGAGACGGTCTGGGGCCGCGGCTATGTGCTGCGCGAGCTGGACGGTGCCGAAGTGGACGTCTCGGCGGTCGCCTGAGGCAGGGACACAGCGGGGGCTGTTGGGGCCGCGGTTCGCAAGGACCGCGGCCCTTGTCGTTTCGGGCTTGAGCCGGGGTCCCGCTGCCTAAGGCCGGCAGAAGAAGCGGGACCCCGGCTCAAGGCCGGGGTGACAAGGAAAGGTTGTGGGTTAGCGGGCTCGCGCCTGGGCGTGGGCTTCGGCTCGGTCGAGCAGGGCTGCCAGGTCTTCGCTGTCGATGTCGAAGCTTTCATGGGCTTCCGCCAGCGCCGCGTCGATGTCCTGGCGCTGCAGGCTGGTGACCGGGGCGGGCTTCGCCGGGCGATGCGGGTAGCTGTGGCGCGAGAGACGGTGGAAGGCCAGGCCGACGCAGACCAGCACGACCGCGTTGAGGGCCACCGGCACGAAGGCGAAGGCGAGGCCCTTGGCGACGATTGCGGGGCCACCGAGCACCGGCAGCAGCGCGCAGGCGCCGCCGGGCGGGTGCAGGCAGCGGAGCAGCGACATCAGCAGGATGGCGAGGGCGACGGCAAGCCCGGCGACCAGCGCGCCGTGGCCGAACAGCACCGCGCAGGCGAGCCCGACCAACACCGACAGCACGCTGCCGCCGATCACCGGCCAGGGCTGGGCAAGCGGGCTGGCGGGCACGGCATAGACCAGCACCGCCGACGCACCCATCGGCGCTATCAGGAACGGTGCGGCCGATGCCGGCACAAGCCCTCCGATCGCCGCGGTGACGGCGATGCCGCACAACGCGCCGGCACAGGCGAGCAGCCGGTCTGGCCAGTTGGCGCCGGCCAGCAGCAATCGGCCTATTTGGCCGGCCATGCCTTATATCCTCCGACCCAGGTCTCCAGCACCTTGGTGGTGCGCAGTTCGCTGGGCTGCGCGGTCAAGGGGTCGCGGTCGATAATCAGGAAGTCGGCGAGCATGCCCGGCGCCAGGCGGCCGATCTTGCCCTCGGCGAAGCCGGCATAAGCGGCGCCGGTGGTGAAGCCGGCCCAGCCCTGTTCGCGCGTCACCGCTTCCTGCATGCGCCAGCCGCCGGCAGGCTGCCCCTGTGCGTCCTGGCGCGTGAACGACGCCGCCCAGCCCGCCCACGGATCGGGGCTCTCGACAGGGAAGTCGGAGCCGAACGCCAGCTTTGCGCCATTCTGCAACATCGAGCGCCAGGCATAGGCACCCGCGAGCCGGGCCTCGCCGAGCCGGGCCTCGGCCATAGTGCGGTCAGAAGTCTGGTGGACCGGCTGCATCGAGGCGATGATGCCGAACTTGCCGAAGCGGGGCAGGTCCTTGGGATCGACGATCTGGGCGTGTTCGATGCGCCAGCGGCGGTCGTCCTTATAGGTGTCCGACAGGACCTCGATGGCGTCGAGTGCCTGCTGGTTGGCGCGATCGCCGATCGCGTGAATCGCGATCTGAAAGCCGTCCATCGATCCGCGAGTCATCATGTTGAGCAACTGATCGTCGCTCAGGAAGCCCAGGCCCTTTTCGCCCGGCGCGTCCGAATAGGGCGCCTTTAGCCAGGCGCCACGGCTGCCCAGCGCGCCGTCGGAATAGATCTTGATGCCGCCCATGCGCAGGCGGTCGCCATACAGCCACGGCGTGGGGCCCTGGCCGGCCACGGTCAGCGCGGTGTCGACACCGTGCGCGTAGCTCATGATGCGCACCTTGAGCAGGTTGAGGTCGCCGATGCGGCGATACGTCAGCCAGTCCTCGATGGTGGTGCCCATGTCCGCGGTGGCGGTGACGCCGAGCGACAGCAGCTTGTCCTGCGCCGCGAGGAAGGCGGCGTTGCGCTCGCGCGGGGTGCCCTGCGGGATCACCTTTTCCACCAGCGTACGCGCGGAATCGACGAGCACCCCGGCGGGCGCGCCACCGGCGGCACGCTCGATCCGGCCGCCGCTCGGGTCCTTGGTGGCGGCGGTGATGCCGGCAGCGGCGAGCGCGCGGCTGTTCGCCCAGCCGGCATGGCCGTCGACCCGTTCCAGGTAGACGGGGCGGTCGCCGACCGCGCGATCGAGTTCGGCGGCGGTGGGGAAGCGGCCCAGGCCCCAGCGCTCCTGGTTCCAGCCGCTGCCGACGATCCACTTGTTGGGATTGGCGGCGGCGTAGCTGCGGATCTTGTCGAGCGCTTCGTCGAGCGAGCGGGTCTGGGAAAGGTCGAGCAGCAGGAGCTGCGACCCGAGCCCCATGACATGGCCGTGCGCATCGATCATGCCGGGCACCAGCGTGCGGCCCTGCATGTCGGTGCGCCAATCGACTCTCTTCGGCGGCTTTTCCTTGGCCGAGAACAGCCGAACGACCTTGCCGTTGCGGTCGATCTGGATCGCGCGGAAGCGGACCACCTCGCCGCGTGCGCCGAGCGTCATGCCATTGACATTGTCGACGACACCGTCGGCCCAGGCTGCGGGAGCGGCGAGCAGTGCGCCGGCGGCAAGGAGGGGCGTGAGGATGCGGGCGAAGCGAGGCGTCTTGAGCATAGCCCGCGCATAGGGCCTGTTCCCCCGCTGCGCCAGATGGTCTACGCCTCCTTGCATGGCCACGAAATCAGTTCCGGCGGTCGCGCCGCTCCCCGTATCGATCGACGATGTCCATGCGGCGCAGGCGCGTATTTCCGGGTCGATCGTGCGGACGCCGACGCTGATCAGCCGGACGCTTTCGGAGCTGACCGGGGCGACGGTGTATCTGAAGTTCGAGAACCTGCAGTTCACCGCGGCGTACAAGGAGCGCGGCGCGCTCAATACGCTCCTGCAGCTGGATGCCGACGCCCGCGCCAAGGGCGTGATCGCCGCCTCCGCGGGCAACCATGCCCAGGGGCTGGCCTATCACGCGACGCGGCTGGGCATTCCGAGCACGATCGTCATGCCCAAGAACACCCCGACGGTGAAGGTCACCCAGACCGAAGGGCATGGCGCCACCGTGATCCTGCACGGCGAAACCTTCGACGCGGCCTACGCCCATTCGCGCGAGCTGGAAGCCGAGTGCGGCTACACCTTCGTCCATCCCTTCGACGACCCGCGCGTCATCGCCGGGCAGGGGACGGCGGCGCTCGAGATGCTCGAGGATGTGCCGCAGATCGACACGCTGGTGATCCCGATCGGCGGCGGCGGGCTGATCTCTGGCACCGGCGTCGTGGCCAAGGCCGCCGACCGCCAGATCGACGTGATCGGCGTCGAGGCGGAACTCTACCCGTCGATGTACAACCGCATCCACCACACCGACATGCCGTGCGCCGGCGACACGCTGGCCGAGGGCATTGCGGTCAAGGAGCCGGGCAAGATCACCTCGAAGATGGTCGAGGCGCTGGTCGACGACATCGTGCTGGTGGGCGAGCGGCGGCTGGAAGAATCGGTGAGCCTGCTGCTCCAGATCGAGAAAACCGTGGTCGAGGGAGCCGGTGCGGCCGGGCTCGCCGCGCTGTTGTCCGAGCCCGAGCGCTTCAAGGGGCGGACGGTGGGCACGATCCTGTGCGGCGGCAATATCGATACGCGGCTGCTCGCCAACGTGCTGCTGCGCGACCTGGCGCGATCGGGCCGGCTGGCCCGGCTGCGCGTGCGGCTGCAGGATCGGCCGGGCGCGCTGTTCAACGTCGCGCGCATCTTCCACGACCAGGGCGTGAACATCATCGAAGTGTATCACCAGCGGGTGTTCACGACGTTGCCCGCCAAGGGCCTGATCACCGACATCGAATGCGAGACGCGGGACCGCAACCATCTCGACCGGCTGATCACCGCGCTGCGCCGGGCGCAGTATGAAGTGAGCCAGGTCGAGCTCGCCTGATTGTTCCCGGACAATCGATGAAACGAATCGTGGGTGCGGCCAACCGAGCCGGCGCTGCGATTCACATGGGTAAAGTTTTCGTATAGACTTCGGCTCAGCTTTGGGTTGGATGTGCCGTTTCGGCGCCTATCCTGGTTAACCGGGGTGCGGTACCTGCGTTTTGCAGGGCGCTAAGCTGTTGGTTTATAGCCATTCCTCAACCCGGTAGCGTTAACTTTCTTTCATGGTAAAGGCGCTTTTCATCACGCTTCGCGCGCTTCATAGTCGTGCTTGCAAGGCCGATGTCGAGGCCGGAACGAGGACCAACAGGCGGTGACTGCACTTTCCCGTTTCCCCCGATTTTTCGTGACCAGCCCGTCGCCATGCCCCTATCTTCCGGGTCGGCAGGAGCGGAAGATCTTCACCGAACTGACCGGCCAGCATGCCGGCGAGCTCAACGATGCGCTCGGACGGATCGGCTTTCGCCGCAGCCAGTCGGTCGCCTATCGCCCGAGCTGCGCCAACTGCACCGCCTGCGTCTCGGTCCGCGTGGTGGCGAACGAGTTCCAGCCGAATGCGACCCAGCGCAAGCTGTTGAAGCGCTATGGCGACCTGGAAGTCACTCCGTGCAAGCCCTGGGCGACCGAGGAACAATATGCGTTGCTGCACGACTATCTGCATGCGCGGCACCCGGGCGGCGGCATGGCGGCGATGGACGAGAACGACTATGCCGACATGGTCGAGCAGTCGCCGGTCAGCTCGTTCGTGATCGAGTATCGCGAGCCTTCGGTCGGTGGCGTTCCCGGGCGGCTGGTGGGTGCGTGCATCACCGATCGCCAGGCGGATGGCCTGTCGATGATCTACAGCTTCTTCGTCGCGGACGACGTGCGCTCGAGCATGGGCAATTACATCATCCTGGACCACATCCTGCGCGCCCGCAGCGCCGGGCTGCCTTATGTGTATCTCGGCTATTGGGTGAAGGGGTCGGAGCGGATGGCGTACAAGACGCGCTATCGGCCGATCGAAGTGCTCGGCCCCAATGGCTGGTCGCTGCTGACCGACGAGGACGAGACGTTCGCGATGCCGCTGCCGTCCAAGGTGCGCGCGCTGGCCTGAACCCTGCGCTAGCCGTCGGTGCCGAGCTGCTCCACGTGCAGGTCGACGTCCATCTGTTCCTGGCCATGGCCGATGCGCGTGCCGGCAACCGCCGCCGCGCCGGCGGCGTCCAGGCCGATGGCGACGCGGACATAGCGCTCGTCGGGTGAGACCCCGGCGACCGGGTCGAACCCGACCCAGCCGATCCCCTCGACATAGCCTTCGGCCCAGGCATGGGGTGCGCAATGCGCGACACTGTCGCTGCGGTAGCCCGAGACATAGCGCGCGGGAATATCCAGGCTGCGCGCGGCGGCGATGAACATCTGGGCCACGTCGCGCGACGTCGCGGATCCGGCGGCGAACGCCTCGGCAGCGGGGGCGCCGGTGTCGGGCGCGTCGGGGGCGCAGGGGAAGCGTTGATGCAGCGCGCGGTTGAGGCGGTGGAGCATGTCCAGCCGGTCGTTCGCGCCCGACGCGCTCTCGGCGGCGAAATCGGGAAGTCCGTCTCCCGCCGCCGTGCGCGGCGTCTCGCGCAGATAGACCAGCGGGGGCAGGGGCTCCGCCGAACCCCGGATGACCCCGTGGGTGTCGGTGGTCAGGATCTCGCCGGTGACATGGATGTCGAGCGCCTGGATCGGGCCATCGGCGTAGAGCATGGTGACGGCGTTGCCGAAGCCATCGACCGCGTCGCGCAGCCGGGCGTCGCAATCGACGCTGACCATCCAGCTCACCACCGTCTGGTCCTGGGTATCTCCAGGCGTCAGGCGCAGCAGCTGGACGATGCGGTCCTGCGGCCTGGAGAAGCGGTAGCGGGTGTGGTGATCGACCGCGATACGCATCAGATGAACCGGAACTGGCGGCTGATCGCGGCGTCGAGCATCGCATTCTCCCGGATGAACGCATTCAGATGTTCGTGCAGGCCGCTGACGATCACATCGGAGGTGCGGGTTTTCTGGACGCGGGCCAGGCGCGCCCGCGCCATGCGGTCGGCCTCGCCCTGAAGGCCGGTGCGCTTGGCGAGCTGGCTGAGGATCCCGACGGCCTCGTCGGCGCAGGCGGCCAGGCTGCGCGGCAGCTCGATCCGGCTGATCAGCAGGTCGATCACCTTGGCGGGCTGCAGGCCTTCCTTGTAGAGCCAGCGATAGGCGTTCACCGCCGACACGGTCTGGAGGATGGTGGTCCACTGGTCGCGGTCGACCACGCCGCCGACCGCCTCGCCGGCGGGCAGCAGCAGATGGTATTTGACGTCGACCAGCCGCGCGGTGTTGTCGGCGCGCTCCACCGCGGCGCCGAGCTGGATGAGCCAAGTCGCCTCGTTGCGCATCATGCGATGGATCGAGCCTTCGAAGCCGCGCGTCTCGCCCTTGACCTGTTCGACCAGGTTCAGCGTTTCGGTGGCGCTTCGGGTGTTCGCGCGGGTCTGGAACATCAGCCAGGCGCGGTTGATCGCGGTCCAGGCGTCGCGGGTCAGCGCGGTGCGCACGGCGCGGGCATTGTTGCGCGCCCGCTCCAGGCAGCGGATGATCGAGCCTGGGTTGGCGGCGTCGAGCGTCAGGAAGTGCGCGACATCCGCCTGGGTGAGGCTGCGGCCGGTCGCGGCGAAGGCGTCGTCGGTGTAGCTGACGGCGAGGGCGCTTTGCCAAGCGGCTTCGCCTGCCGGGCGGGCGGAAAGCGCGTCGAGGCGGATCGTCGCTTCGACCAGCCGGGCGATGAAATCGGCACGCTCGACATAGCGGCCCAGCCAGTAGAGCGCGGCGGCGGTGCGGGAGAGCATCAGCATGACGGGCTCACCGGCTCTGCCGCTGCGACTGGCTTTGGCCGGGAGGCGCATCCTCCAGCAGCACGAAGCTGTCCTTGGTGCCGCCGCCCTGGCTGGAGTTCACCACCAGCGAGCCTTCTCGCAGCGCCACGCGCGTGAGGCCGCCGGGGACGACGCGCACGCCGTCGCTGCCGGTGAGCACGAAGGGGCGGAAGTCGACATGACGGGGGGCGAGGCCCTGTTCGACCAGCGTCGGCACGGTGGACAGCGCCAAGGTGGGCTGAGCGATGTAGCGGTGTGGCTCGGCGATCAGGGCTGCGCGGAAGTCGGCGATTTCCTGGCGGCTGGCGGTGGGGCCGACCAGCATGCCGTATCCGCCCGAGCCGTCGACGAGCTTCACCACCAGTTCGGGCAGATGGTCGAGGACGTATTTGAGCGCCTGGGGCTCGCGGCACCGCCAGGTTTCGACATTGGGCAGCTTGGCGTCCTGCCCGGTGTAGAAGCGGACGATCTCGGGCATGTAGCTATAGATTGCCTTGTCGTCGGCGATGCCGTTGCCCGGCGCGTTGATCAGCGCGACGTTGCCGGCGCGATAGGCGGCGATCAGCCCGGGAACGCCGAGCATCGAATCGGCGCGGAAGGTGAGCGGATCGAGATAGTCGTCGTCGATCCGGCGGTAGATGACGTCCACCCGCACGCGGCCGGCGATGGTCTGCACCCAGACGATGTCGTCGTCGACCACCAGATCGGCCGCCTCGACCAGTTCGACGCCCATCGAATCGGCGAGGAAGCTGTGTTCGTAATAGGCCGAGTTGAAGTGGCCCGGGGTCAGCACGACGCAGACCGGGTCGGCGTTGTTGCCGGGCGCGACCGATCGCATCGTTTCCAGCAGCCGGTCGGGATAGCTGTCGACCGGGGCGACGCGGAACTCGCGGAACAGCTCGGGGCACAGGCGCAGCATCGCCTCGCGATTTTCGAGCATGTAGGACACGCCGGATGGGGTGCGGGCATTGTCCTCCAGCACGAAGAATTCATCCGCCCCGGTGCGCACCAGATCGATGCCGCAGATATGCGCCCAGATGCCGTGCGGCGGGCGGATGCCGGCGACTTCGGGACGGAACTGGTCGTTGCGGTAGATGAGTTCGGGCGGGATCAGCCCTTCGGCGAGGATGCGGCGCTCACCGTAGATATCCTCGAGAAAGGCGTTGATCGCCTGCACCCGCTGCATCAGCCCTTCGCAGAGCCTGGACCATTCGTGGTGCAGGAAGATGCGCGGGACGATGTCGAACGGGATGATCCGTTCGGCGGCGTCGTTGTCGCCATAGACCGCGAAGGTGATGCCGAGCTGGCGAAAGGCGGCTTCGGCCGATTGCTGGCGGCGGTGCAGCTCCTCGGCCGCCGTGCCGGCTACCCAGCGCGACAGCGCCTGGAATTCGGGGCGCGGCGACTCCGGTCCGCCATGCCCCCAGATTTCGTCGAACGCCCCGCCTGTTCCCATTCACGCTCCAAGTGCCGAAATGACTTCGGGTTCCATGCTGCAACGCATGTTTACGCCGCACAAGCGGCTTCAGCGGGAGCGGGCGAGATCGGTCAGGGTGGACGGGCGCAAAATCTGGGGCAGGACGCGCGGTTCGGCCTCGCCCGGGGCGTACCAAAGATAGAGCGGGACGCCGGCGCGGTTGTGGCGTTCGATGAAGCGGCCGAGCACCGGATCGCCGTTGGTCCAATCGCCGACCAGCACCGCGACCTTGCCCTGCGCCAGAGCGGTACGGACCGCCGCGGTCTCGATCACCGCCTTCTCATTCACCTTGCAGGTGAGGCACCAGTCTGCGGTGAAATAGGCGAAGACCGGCCGTCCTTCGGCGCGAAGCTGGGCGAGCCGGGCCTCGCTGAAGGTCTCCGCACCCGAAGGCGCGCTGTGCTCGGCTTGCGCCGGGTGGACCAGAGCCGCCGATGCGCAGGCAAGAAGCAGCAGCGGGAGCGCGGGGAGCCAGGCGCGTGTGGCGCCACGATGCTGGCGAGTGCCGGCCCACCACAGCGCCACGGCAGCAAGCAGCGCGGCGGCAAGACCGATCGTCATGCCGTCCACGCCAGCCTGACGGCCCAGAACCCAGGCCAAGGCAAGCGCAGTCAGGAACATGGGCAGGGACAGCAAGTGGCGAAGCGTCGCCATCCACGCGCCGGGCCGGGGCAGGCGCCGGCGCAGCGCAGGGATGAAGCCGAGCAGCAGGAAGGGAAGCGCGATACCCAGCCCGAGCCCGGCAAACACCGCAAGCGCGGCTGGCCAGGGGAGGATCAGCGCGGCGCCCAGTGCCGAGGCCATGAAGGGGCCCGCGCACGGCGTCGCGACAAAGGCGGCAAGCGCGCCGGTAGCAAAGGCGCCGCCGCGTCCGCTCGCTGCCGCGCGGTTGGCGATCCCGGGCGCGTTCACTTCGAACAGGCCGGCGAGGTTCAGGGCGATGGCTGTGGTCAGCAGCAGCAGCAGCACGATCACGCGAGGATCCTGAAGCTGAAAGGCCCAGCCCGCCGCGGCGCCGCCGGCGCGCAGCGCCAACAGCACGCCGCCCAATGCGAGGCAGACCAGCACCACGCCGGCGGTATAGGCCAGCGCCTCGCCACGCGCGTCGGCGCCCTGGCCTTTGGCCAGGCTGAGCGCCTTGAGGCTCAGGATCGGGAAGACGCACGGCATGATGTTGAGGATGAGCCCGCCGACTATGGCGGCGAAGAATGCCAGGAGCGCCGGGAGGATGGTGCTGGCGACGGTGTGTCGGGCAGGTGGCGGTACTGCTCCAGGCGCGGCGGACACGGCCAAGCCGCGCCCGTCCGCCTGGAGAACCCCTTGGAGCCTGGCCGGCGCGCCTTTCGCCGCCGTCTCGATCACCAGCCGGTCGCCGTCGCGCGAGACGATCTGGGGCGCCGCATAATCGATGGCGTTCTGCGTCAGCGCATAGAAGTACGCCTCACCGGCTTGCGCCGAAGCCGGGTAGGGGACGGCGAGGCGGAGCTTGCCGCCTTCCACCTGGAAGCGCGCGGGGCTGCCGAGCGGCTTGGGCAAGCTGGCGCGCCACGCGTCGAACTGCGCGCGCCGGTCGGCTGCGATGCTGCCGTCGCCGATGGTGAGCGCGGTCTCCAGTTGGGCGCGCTCGGGCACGCAGATCGCGTCGGTGCAGACGAGATAGTCCAGCTTCACGCGGATCGGCAGCGTGCCGCTGGCGCCCGCGGGCAGCTTCAACGTCACCAGCGGCGCGAACGGCTTCTCATAGACATAGTTCATCAGTCCGGAGATCATCAGCCGCTGCGGCACGGGGTAACGCACGTCGCCTGCGGTCACGCCTTCGGGAAGCGACCAATCGTACCGCGCCGGCAGGCCGGCATCGCCGGGGTTCTGCCAATAAGCATGCCAGCCCTTCTCCGGGATCGAGACAAAGGCGAGAGTGACCTCGCTGCCCGGCGCCGGGCGCTCTGCCTCGGCGACCAGGGTGATCCTGACATGGGGGCCCTTGCCAATCGGCTGGGCGGCCGCGGGCAGCGCGACGAGCGCGAGCAGCAGTGACATCAATCCGAAACGAAGCCAGGCCATTGCCCGTCCTTGCCCAGTACGCGTCCTTGGACAATAGCTGCGCGACACTGTTTTCCTTTGCCGGAGCCGGCCCCATGAAGTTCGCACCTCCCGTTGCCGCCGTTCTGGCGCTGTTCGCCGCGTCGCCGATCGCCGCGCAACAGGCTGCGCCAGCCCCTGCCGCCGCGCCTGCGTCGCGGCCAGCGCCCAAGCTGCTGGTGGTGATCTCGGTGGACCAGTTCTCGGCCGACCTGTTCGCCGAATACCGTGCGCAGTTCACCGGCGGGCTGGCGCGGCTGATGACGGGCGCGGTGTTCCCATCGGGCTATCAGAGCCATGCCGCGACCGAGACCTGCCCGGGCCACTCGACGATCCTGAGCGGCGCGCGTCCGGCGCGGACCGGGATCGTCGCGAATGACTGGACCGACTTCAACGCGCCGCGCGAGGACAAGACGGTCTACTGCGCCGAGGATGAAAGCGTGCCGGGCAGCACGTCGGACAGCTACACCGTGTCCGACAAGCATCTGAAGGTGCCCACGCTCGGCGAGTGGATGAAGCGCGTCGACCCGGCGAGCCGCGTCGTATCGGTGGCAGGCAAGGACCGCGCCGCGGTGATGATGGGCGGGCACAAGGTCGACGAACTCTGGTGGTGGAACGGCAAGGCGTTCGTCTCCTATGCCGATCGCGCGGCCCCCGCGATGGTGACCAAGATGAACGCGAACGTGGCAGCGCGTATCGCGCAGGCGCAGGCCCCGATGACGCTGCCGGCCTTTTGCCAGGCACGCAGCCGCGCGATCGCGCTGGGCGCGAGCAAGACCGTGGGCGACGGCCGCTTCGCGCGGGCTGCGGGCAACGCCTCGGCCTTTCGGGCGTCGCCCGAGTTCGACGAGGCGATCCTGGCGCTGGCCGCCGGCGTCGCCACCGACATGAAGCTTGGGCAGGGCGGGCACACCGACCTGCTGATCCTGGGCGCGTCGGCGACCGATTATGTCGGGCACACATTCGGCACCGAGGGCAGCGAGATGTGCCTGCAGATGTTCGCACTCGACCGGACGCTGGGTAAGCTGTTCGCGGTGCTCGACCAGTCGGGCGTCGATTATGCGGTGGCGCTGACCGCGGATCATGGCGGGCATGACCTTCCCGAGCGCAATGACGAGCATGCCGCACCGATGGCGGCGCGGATCGACGCGCAGTTGAACCCCAAGGCGGTCGGCGCGGAGATCGCGGCGAAGATGGGGCTGGCGGCCAATCCGCTGGCCGGGAGCGCGGCGGGCGACATCTATGTCGATCCCAAGCTTGCCAAGGCGAAGCGCGACGCCGTGCTTGCCGAGGCGATCAGGCGCTATGCCGCGCACCCGCAGGTCTATGGCGTCTACACCCGTGCCCAGATCCTGGCGACGCCGCACCCGAAGACGCCGCCTGAGACCTGGACGATGCTGGAGCGTGCGCGGGAGTCGTACGAGCCGTCGCGGTCAGGCGACTTCGTGGTCGCGCTGAAGCCGCGGGTGACGCCGATCGCGGATCCGACGCGTGGATCGGTGGCGACGCATGGCAGCTTCTGGGACTATGACCGGCGGGTGCCGATCCTGTTCTGGCGCAAGGGCATGACCGGGTTCGAGCAACCGCTGTCGATCGAGACGGTGGACATCGCGCCGACGCTGGCCGCGCTGATCAAGGTGCCGGTGCCGGTGGAGATCGACGGGCGCTGCCTGGATCTGGATGCAGGACCGGGCGACAGCTGCCGGTAAGCGTACGCCGCCGCGCGTGAAGGGGATGGCCGCGGGGCGGTGGAGTCGCTCCGCGGGGAGGTGGAACTATCGGCGTTCGAAGGCGCGGATGCCCGGTCCCAGCTTGTTGCCGCTGAGATGGATCTGCTGGCCGCTCAAATCGGCTACGAACGCCGGGTCAGTCGGTGCGCCCGGGGCAAGCGTGGCGGTGTTGTTTTCGACCCGCAGCCCTGCCGACGAGTAGGTCTTTTCCTCCGCGGCAACGACGATCAGGCCGGAATGGTTTTCCTTGTTGCGGCCCTGGACGAAGGTGTTGTTGGCGATCAGTCCGCCGCCGCCTTCGGACAAGTCGATCATGTAGTTGGTCTTGGACCCGCGGCTGTCGTCGAAGCTGTTGCCGGTGATCTGGACCTGACGGGCGCGCAGCTTGAGATAATGGCCGCCGGTGCCCCGCTCGAAGCGCGTGCGCGTCACGGTGACCGGCCCGTCGACCTGAAGATAGACCGAGTGGCTGCAATTTTCGGTCTCGCACTGGCCCAGGCCGGCGAAGGTCGAGCGGTCGATGGTGATGCGCGGCACGCCGTCGCCGCCGCCCAATATCCCTTCCTGACTGTCGAGGAACATCGAATTGGTGACGGTCAGGTCGCCGGTCTCGATGCGGATGCCGGCGCCGTTGCCGTCGTTCACTTCATAGCCGCGGAAGACGATGCCATCGACGACCGAACCGCGGCCATCAAGGACCAGCGCGGCCTTGTCCTCGCAGATTTCATGCTCGAAGATCGCCTTACCGGGCACGGTCGCCTTGAAGGTGATGCGCCCAGCATTCTGAACCGCGCACTGGCGGTACGTGCCTGGCGCGATCAGGATGGTGGCAGTGCCGTCGCCGACTGCCTCCACCGCTTCTCCGATCGTGCCGAAGCCTCGGCCGGTCTCGGCAATGACGAAGGGGCCACGCTGCTGCGCGGTGGCAGGAGCGGCGAGAGCGGCGACCGAGGCGAGCAGAAGAAGCGTGCGCATGCCAGGGCTATGCACGCAGACCGGCAAACAGCGGGTTAAGACGCCGGACGCGGCGAACGGGCGGTCAGCGCAGCGTCTTGATGATCCCGGAGAAGTCGAGCGCAGCACCCTCGCCGGCGACGAAGGCCTCGTAGAGCTCGGCGGCGCGGCGCCCCATCGGGGTGTCGGCATCCACGCTCGCCGCGGCCTCCATGGCGAGCCGGAGGTCCTTGAGCATCAGCGGCGCGGCGAAGCCGCCCTGATAGCCGCGGTCCGCGGGAGTTTCGGGGCCGACGCCGGGAACCGGGCAATAGCTGGTGACCGACCAGCTCTGGCCGGAGCTGACCGAGGCGACGTCGTAGAATTTCTGCGGGTCGAGGCCCAGCTTCTCGGCGAGCACGAATGCTTCGCAGGTGGCGATCATCGTCGCGCC
This sequence comes from Sphingomonas sp. S2-65, assembly GCF_021513175.1. Lineage (NCBI taxonomy): Bacteria > Pseudomonadati > Pseudomonadota > Alphaproteobacteria > Sphingomonadales > Sphingomonadaceae > Sphingomonas > Sphingomonas sp. S2-65. The sequence continues at coordinate 3,617,583 of NZ_CP090953.1, forward strand.
CAGGATCATGTTGTTGCAGATCTTGGCGGCCTGGCCCGCGCCGTTTGCGCCGGCGTGGATCACCGACTTGCCCATGTCCGACAGGAAGGGCTCGGCCTTGTCGAACGCCGTGGTGCTGCCGCCGACCATGAAGGTGAGGGTACCCGCGCTGGCCGCGGCGATGCCGCCAGAGACAGGCGCGTCCACGGCGCTGAGGCCGTGATCGGCTGCTGCAGCGGCAACGCGGCGGGCGGTGTCGACGTCGATGGTCGAGCAGTCGATCAGGATCGTGCCAGGCTCGGCATGCTCGAAGATGCTGTCGGTGTAGACGCTCTCCACATGCTTGCCGGCCGGGAGCATGGTGACGATCGCCTCGGCGCCTTCGATCGCCGCGATGGCGTCCGGCGCGGGAAGACAGCCGGCCTTTTTCGCCTTGTCGAGCGCGTCCTGGCTCAAGTCGAAGGCGCGGACGTCATGCCCGGCCTTGGCGAGGTTTGCCGCCATGCCGCCGCCCATGTTGCCGAGACCGATGAATGCGATGCGTGCCATGTTGTCCTCTCCAGGAGCTTGTTCTGCTTATTTGCCGGTCCAGGCGCCGGGCCGCTTTTCGACAAAGGCTGCCATGCCTTCCTTCTGGTCCTGCGTTCCGAAGAGCGCGTGGAACAGGCGGCGCTCGAACTGGACGCCCTGAGCCAGTGTGGTCTCATAGGCCATATCGACCATCTCCTTGTTGGCCTTTACCGCAAGCGGCGCCATCGCGGCGATTGTCGCGGCGGTCTTGAGCGCGTCATCGAGCAGATCGGCGGCGGGGAGGATGCGGCTGACGAGGCCGGCGCGCTCGGCTTCCTCGGCGTCCATCATCCGGCCGGTGAGGCACATTTCCATAGCCTTGGCCTTGCCGACGGCGCGGGTGAGGCGTTGCGAGCCGCCCATGCCGGGGGAGACGGCGAGCTTGATCTCGGGCTGGCCGAACTTGGCGGTATCGGCGGCGAGGATGAAGTCGCACATCATCGCCAGCTCGCAGCCGCCACCCAGCGCATAGCCGGCAACCGCGGCGATGATCGGCTTGCGGGTGCGGGTGAAGGCATCCCAGCCGGCGAAGAAGTCGTGGCCGTACATGTCGGCGAAGCCCTGCGCCTGCATCTCCTTGATGTCGGCGCCCGCGGCGAAAGCCTTTTCGCTGCCGGTCAGGACGGCGCAGCCTTGGCTCGGGTCGGCGTCGAAGGCTTGGCAAGCGTCGAGCAGTTCGGACAGGATCTGGCTGTTGAGCGCATTGAGCGCCTTGGGCCGGTTGAGCGTGACGAGCGTGACGGCGCCGCGCTGCTCGACCAGGATGGCTTCGTACTGGGGCATGGGGTGTTCCTTGTTCAGGCGGGCGTCCAGGCTTCGTGCGCGGGCAGCGGCGCGAAGATGGCGTCGATCTGGTCCTGCGTTACTGCCTCGGGCGTGGCCGGGTTCCATTTGGGCGCGTTGTCCTTGTCGAGGATCACCGCACGCACGCCCTCGGCAAAGTCGGGGAGGCGGCCGACGCGAGTGGCGACGGCATATTCCTGGCGCATCTCATCGGCGAAGCTGGGCATGGTGCGGCCTTCCGCGAGCAGGCGGAGCGAGACCTTCATCGCCTGGGGAGACTTGGTGCGGAGAGTGGCGCGTTGTTGCTGAGCCCATTCGCCGCCGTCTGCTTCGAGCGCGGCGAGGATGCCCTCGAGGGTGTCGGCAGCGAACAGCCGATCGATTGCGCTGCAGTGTTCGAGGATGCGGGCTTCGGGAGTCGGAGCGGCGAGTCCGTCGAGGATGGCCTGGATGTCACCTGGGTCCGCGGCAATGCGCGCCTTGGCCTCGTCCAGATGCTCGGCGTGGAGATAGTGCGTCGCGAGACCAAGGGCGACGCACTCCGCGCCGTCGAGGCGGTGGCCAGTCAGGGCGATGTATTCGCCGATGCGGCCGGGGAGCCGCGACAAATACCAGCCGCCGCCGACGTCGGGGAACAGGCCGATGCCGGTTTCGGGCATGGCGAACTTGGTATTCTGCGTCGCGACGCGGAACCTGGCGGGAAGCGAGATGCCGACGCCGCCGCCCATGGTGATGCCGTCCATGAAGGTGGCGACTGGCTTGGGGTAGGTGAACAGCCGGTGGTTCATGCGGTATTCGACACGGAAGAAGTCGGCGGCTTGCTTGCCATCGCCAGCACCGCTCTCGGCGATCATGCGGATGTCGCCGCCCGCGCAGAAGCCGCGGCCTTCGGCGTGGTCGATGAGGATCGCTTCGACGGCGGGGTCCTGCTCCCAGGCGCCGAGCGCGTCCAGCATCGCCTGGCCCATGGCGGTGTTGAGGGCGTGCAGTGCCTTGGGGCGGTTCAGGCGGATGCGGCCTACCGCGGCGTCGGTGGAGGTGAGAAGGTCGGTCATCTTGGTTCACGCGAAGGCGCGAAGGCGCAAAGAGAAGAAGGGAAGAGGTTCGCGGAGAGGCGCGGAGGCGCAGAGGCAGGCGGCTTGGCGGCGTCAGCCGCCCCTCGATCGGCGAGCACCGTAGCGATGGGTGTGTTTTGAAGGCCGCTGGCGCGGCGAGCAACACTCTCTGCGCCTCTGCGCCTCTGCGCGAACCTCTTCTTCGCGTCTTCGCGCCTTCGCGTGAACAACCTCACTGCCGCACCAGGTCGCGGCCGACGATCATGCGCATGACCTGATTGGTGCCCTCCAGGATCGAGTGGACGCGCAGGTCGCGCCAGAAGCGCTCGATCGGATAGTCCTGGAGATAGCCATAGCCGCCGTGCAGCTGGAGCGCGCGGTCGACGACAGAGCTGCCGGTGTCGGTGGCGAAGCGCTTGGCCATCGCGGCGAAGCGGGTCTTGTCGGGCGCGTTGTCGGTCACCTTGGCGGCGGCGAGGTAGAGCAAGGCGCGGGCTGCCTCGAGTTCGGTCGCCATGTCGGCCAGGGTGAACTGGGTATTCTGGAAGTCGGCGATGGCGGTGCCGAACTGCTTGCGGTCCTTGGTGTAGTTGACCGCCTCATCGAGGCAGCGCTGGGCGCCGCCGAGGCTGCAGGCGCCGATGTTGAGCCGGCCGCCGTCGAGGCCCATCATCGCGATGCGGAAGCCTTCGCCTTCGCCGCCGACCAGGTTCTCCACCGGAACGCGGACCTCCTCGAGGATCACCGCCGCCGTCGGCTGCGAGTGCCAGCCGAGCTTACGTTCCTGCGCGCCGAAGCTGACTCCGGGCATGTCCTTTTCGATCACCAGCGCGGAAATGCCCTTGGGGCCTTCCTCGCCGGTGCGGACCATGGTGACGTAGATCTCGTTCTCGCCGCCGCCGGAGATGAACTGCTTGGTGCCGGTGACGACATAATGGTCGCCATCCTTGACCGCCCGGGTCTTGAGCGCGGCGGCGTCGGAACCCGAGGACGGCTCTGTCAGGCAGTAGCTCGCGAGCCGGTCCATGGTGACCAGGCTGGGGAGGTACTTGTCCTTCACGGTCTGGCTGCCGAAGCGGTCGATCATCCAGCTCGCCATGTTGTGGATCGAAATGAACGCGCTGGTGGAGGGGCAGCCATAGGCCATCGCCTCGAAGATCAATGCGGATTCCAGCCGGCCCAGGCCGATGCCGCCGGACTCTTCGGACACGTAGATCGAGGCGAAGCCGAGTTCGGCCGCCGCCTTGATCGTGTCGCGCGGGAAGATGTGCTTCTCGTCCCACTCGCCGGCATGCGGGGTGATGCGGTCGGCGGTGAATTGCTGCGCCATCTCCTGGATCTGGCGCTGCTCGTCGGTGAGGTCGAACTGGTGAGTCATCGCTTCAGCCCATTGTCGGGATTACGAAGGCATCCTGGATGCGACTGGGCCCGCCATCTTCGGAGCCGCCGGGCAAGTCGACCGAGCCGTCGGGCCAGCGTTGGGTGACGGTCTTGGTCTTGGTCCAGAAGCGGATGCCCTCCATGCCGTGCTGGTTGATGTCGCCGAACGCCGAGCGCTTCCAGCCGCCGAAGCTGTGATAGGCGACCGGCACCGGGATCGGCACGTTGATGCCGACCATGCCGACATTGACGCGCGCGGCGAATTCGCGCGCGGCATGGCCGTTGCGGGTGAAGATGGCGACGCCGTTGCCGTACTGATGCTCTGAAGGCAGGCGTACGGCGGTCTCGAAATCGGGCGCGCGGACGATCTGGAGGACCGGGCCGAAGATCTCTTCCTTGTAGGACTGCATGCTCGGGGTCACGCGATCGAACAGCGAGGGGCCGATGAAGAAGCCCTGCTCATGCCCCTGAAGCTGGAAACCGCGGCCGTCGACGACGAGTTCGGCGCCTTCGTCGACACCGGTCTGGATCCAGTTCTCGACCCGCTGCTTGTGCGCGGCGTTCACGACCGGGCCGTAATGCGCCTCGGCGTCGGTGGAGACCCCGACGCGGAGCGCGTCGATCGCCGGAAGGAGCTTTTCGCGCAGTGCGTCGGCAGTCTTTTCCCCGACCGGCACCACGACGGGCAGCGCCATGCAGCGCTCGCCGGCCGAGCCGAAGGCTGCGCCGGAGAGATCGGCGACGACCTGGTCGAGATCGGCGTCGGGCATGACGATGCCGTGGTTCTTGGCGCCGCCCATGGCCTGGACGCGCTTCCCGGCGTCGACGCCGCGACGATAGACATAATGCGCGATGTCGGAAGAGCCGACGAAGCTGACCGCGCTGATCGCGGGATGATCGAGGATCGCGTCGACCATCTCCTTGTCGCCGTTTACGACCTGGAGGATCCCCTCGGGTGCGCCGGCCTCCAGCATCAGCTCGGCGAGGCGGACGGGAACGCTGGGGTCGCGCTCGGACGGCTTGAGGATGAAGGCGTTGCCGCAGGCGATGGCGACGCCGAACATCCACATCGGGATCATCGCGGGAAAGTTGAACGGCGTGATCCCCGCGCCGATGCCCAGCGGCTGGCGCATCGAATAGACGTCGATGCCCGGGCCCGCGCCTTGCGTGTACTCGCCCTTCAGGACGTGGGGGATGCCGCACGCGAATTCGATGACTTCGAGGCCGCGCTGGATGTCGCCCTTGGAGTCGGCGATCACCTTGCCATGCTCGGAGGAAAGGGTGTGAGCGAGCGCGTCCATGTTCGCCTCCACCAGTTCCTTGAAGCGGAACATGACGCGGGCGCGGCGCTGCGGGTTGGTGGCGGCCCAGCCAGGCTGCGCGGCCTGGGCGGCGGCAATGGCGCGGTCGAGATCGGCCTGGGTGCCAAGGCGGACGCGGGCCTGGACCTGGCCGGTATTGGGGTCGAAGACGTCGCCGGTACGGGCAGCGGCGCCGCCTGGGTTGCCGACGATGAAGTGCTCGATCGTGCGCATCAAAACTCTCCTGCGGCGGGCTCGATGACCCGACTCGTCATGTAATTTTATTGCGCAATGGCACAGGGCGTTTCTGTTCTCAAGTTGGGGGACAGAGCCTCGGGCGATGTCGCTGTGGAAGCGCCGCTTCCGTCACGCTTTGCGTGGCACTCCCCCGGGTCGAGCGAGGACAGATTCACGGAGTTCGCCCGATGGGAACGGGGAGAAGGCGGCCTTGCTCGTCTGGGACGACCATGACCTCCACTCCAAAGGCTTCGCGCAGCGGCTGGTGGGCCAGCGAGTCGCGGGCGGTGCCGAAGGCGACGACCTTTCCGTCCTTGAGGAGCAGCACGTCGTCGGCGGCGCGGGCTGCCTGGATGAGGTCGTGCAGGACGATAACCACGCCCATGCCGCCGGCCGCCAGCGCACGAAGCTGGTCGAGCAGGCCGAGCTGGTGCACCGGGTCGAGACTGGCGAGGGGTTCGTCGGCGAGCAGCCAGCGCGGTTCGCCGGCGAGCACGCGCGCGAGGAGGACGCGGGCGCGTTCGCCGCCGGACAGCGCGTGCGTGTCGCGTTCGGCCAGGTGCAGGGTGTCGGTGGCGCCCAAGGCGGCGCCGACGGCGATGGCGTCGGCTTGCGAAGGTCCCGCAAAGGGCGAGCGGTGGGGCAGGCGACCTAGCGTGACGAGTTCGCGGACGGCGACGTTCCAGTGGACGCTCGCATCCTGGGGTAGATAGCCGAGCAGTTGGGCACGTTCGCGCGCCGAGACCCGGTTCAGGTAGCGCTGGCCGAGGCGGACATGGCCGCGGTCGGCCTCGAGCAGACCGGCCATGGAACGGATGAGCGTGCTCTTGCCCGAACCGTTGGGACCCAGGATCGCGGTCACCCGGCCGGGTTGGAAGCGGGCGGTGACACCGGCAAGGACGCGGCGGTTGCCCAGGCTGACGCTCAGGTCGGTTACGCTCAGATCCATGATGCGCGGCGTCCCTTCAGCAGGAGCACGAAGAAGAAGGGCGTACCGATCAGCGCCATCGCGATACCGAGGCGGACTTCCGTCGCACCCGGAGAGAGGCGGACCAGGCTGTCGGCGGCGAGTACCAAAGCTGCGCCGCCCAGCGCACTGGGAAGGAGGAGGACGGAGGGCTTGGCGCCGGTCAAGGGGCGCAGGAGGTGCGGGACGATCAGCCCGACAAAGCCCACCACGCCGGTGACCGCGACCGAAGCGCCGACGGCAAGGCCGGTGCCGAGCACGACGAGCATCTGGAGGCGGCCAAGCCGAACACCGAGCGAGCGGGCGGCGTCTTCGCCCAGGGTGAGCGCGTCGAGCGAGCGGCCGGTGAAGAGAAGGAAGGCGCAGCCTAATAGGATGAGCGGCAGGGCGAGTTGCACTTCGCCGAAGCTGCGGTCGGTGAGCGCCCCCATCAGCCAGTCGATGATCTCCGCGGTCATCCAGGGATTGGGTGCGATCGAGATCAGGAAGGCAGTGAGCGCGCCGGACAGGCTGGCGAGGACGGTGCCGGCGAGGATGAAGGCGACGGCGCCTTGGGCGCGCCAGGCGAGTGTAGCGAGCAGGAGCATCGACGCGCAGGCGAAGAGCATCGCCACGCCGAAGATGGCGAGCGGGGCCGTGGCCGCGAAGAGGACGATCGCTGCGACGGCGCCGAGCGCGGCGGTGGAGGATATTCCCAGCACGGCGGGATCGGCCAGCGGATTGCGGAGATAGCCCTGGAGCACCGCGCCGCTGAGGCCGAGGGCGGCGCCGATGCCCAGGCCGAGGATGGCGCGGGGAAGGCGGAGTTCGGCGATGATCCACCAGCGCGGATCATGGGAGAACCAGGCGTCGAAGGGCACCCATGCCTTGCCGGCCATCAGCGAGCCGGAAAACAGCAACGCCACCAGCAGGAGCAGGCACAGGTTCAGGATGACGCGGTTCATTGGCCGACCTCGCGGCGGATCTGGGACAGGCGTGCCAGGGAGGGCACGATCACCGGCCCGCCGCAATTGACCAGCTCGCGTGGGAAAACGGCCTGGGCGACCTTCGCGCCGCTGCGGCGGACCGCCCATTTTCGGAGCTGGGCGGCGCGCGATCCGGCGTCGCGGCCTTCCTCCTCCGGCGCGATCATCACGCGAGGCGGATCGGCAAGGACATGCTCGATCGGCAGGTAGCCGGTATGGGTGAGGCCGTAATGGACGGCGTGATTGCTGAAGCCGGCCTTTGTCATCATCTCGTCGAGCAAAGTGCTGCCTCCCGTGGCCAGGTTGCCGCCGATCCATAACAAAGCGGTTACAGGCGGAGCGTTCGTCGCGGCCGAGCGGACGGCGGTATCGATCCTGGCGACCATCGCTTCCCCTTTGCCCGGCACGCCAGCGGCAATGGCCAGTTCGCGTATCTGCGCCCTGTTGGCCTCGATCGTCGCTGGTATGTCGAAGTAGAGCGTCTTGAGCCCGGCACGGGCGAAGGCTTCCCGCGTCGCGGGCGCGGTGTAGCTGCTGGCGACGACAAGGGAGGGGCGGAGCGTAATCACTTCCTCGGCAGTGCCGGTGGTTCCCGGGAAGCGTGCCGCAACCTCCGGCCTGAGCGAGCTTGCGCGCGGATCCTTCGAATAGCGGCTGATCGCGGTGATCCGTTCGGGCGCGACCAGTTCGATCAGCATCGCGTCGGCACAGGGGTTGAGCGACACGATCTCGCCGGTGCGGGGCGGGGGCGCCGCGCATCCTGCCAGAGCCAAGCAGAGAAGCGCGGCGCGCCGCATCAGTAGCGGAGCCGGACGCCGGCGAAGGCCGAGCGGCCGTACGTGCCGTAGCCGGAGACGACCTGGTACCGCGCGTCGGTGACGTTCTCGACCCGCCCATATACCGACAGCAACTGGCTGATCGGCAGTTCGGCGCGGACGCTGCCGATCGCGAAGCCGTCGATGCGCGTTCGGTTGCCCGCGTCGTTGAAGCTGTCACCGATCAGGGTGACGGTGCCGCCGAACGACAGGCCGAACCGGAAGCGGTAATCGGCCGAGACGCTGGCGACGTCACGCGGGCGGCGGGCGAGGTCGTTGCCTTCGAACCCGGCCGAGCGGTTCTCGGTGTCGGTGTAGGTGTAGTTGGCGGTGAAGGTCAGTGCGTCGACGGGCTTGAGCGCGAGCTCCACCTCGACACCATCGGCATGCGCGCGGGCGATGTTGGCGTAGACGAAGTCCACCAGGTCGAAATCGATCTGATTGCGGGTGTTGCGGTGGAAATAGGTCACGCCGAGCTTGGCCGCGCCGCCGAGCGCCGACTGCTCGATGCCCACATCCCAGCTCTTCGCGGTTTCGGGCGCCAGGGTATCGGTGCCGTAGAAGGGGGCGAAGAGCTGATACAGCGTCGGCGCCTTGAAGCCTTCGCTGTAGCTCGCGCGCAGCAGCGTGCCTGCAATCGGACGGATCGCAGTGGAGGCGCCCCAGCTGGTGAAGCCGCCGAAGCGGCTGTGATCGTCGTTGCGGACGCCGCCTGTGATCGTGACTTGCTCGACCGGCGTGACGATCGCCTGGCCGAATACACTGGTGATGTCGGCGCGGAAGGTGTCGCTGCCGTCGTAGAAGCGCAGATTCTCCTGCTCGGCACCGAAGGTCAGGCGGACCTGATCGGAGAGTGCCGCGTCGCCGCGATATTCATACCGCTCGCTGCGGCCGCGATAGAGATAGGCCGGCGTGTCGGCGAAGCCGTTCTCAGGGTCGAAATTGTCCCGGTTGATATCGGCGATGGTGAAGGCGATGCGGTTGGAAACCGGGCCGATATCGCCGAACAGGCCGGCATAGCCGTACAGTTCCTGCGTGGTGGCGAACTCGTCGGTGTCTGCGAAGCTGTAGCTCGGTGCCGGGAAGCCATCGAGGTCGACGCGCGAGTCGGCATAATAGCCGCGCAGGTCCGCGCCGAAGCCGGGGGCGAACTCGACGCGCAGGCGGCCGCTCGCATTGTATTGGCGGAAGCCGTCATCCTCGGTGCCGGCCGCTGCCTGCGATATGCCGTCGGTGCGGAGATAGCCGGCGGTGAAGCCGCCCTGGACGCTGTGGGTGCCGCCGGCGATCCCGGCATTGGCCGAGATCTGGTCGGCATAGCCATATTCGGCATTGGCGCGCGCCTTGACCCCGCCGATCGGGCTTTCGGTGACGACGTTCACCACGCCGCCGATCGCCTGGCTGCCCCAGACGACCGAGTTGGCGCCGCGCAGGACTTCGACTCGCTCGATCGAGCTGGTGAGCAGGTTGCCGAAGTCGAACGCGCCGCTTGGCGAGGACGGGTCGTTGACGCGCACGCCGTCGATCAGCACCAGCGTCTGCGCATCGTCGGCGCCGCGGATGCGAACTGCGGTCAGCGCACCGGGCCCGCCGCTGCGGGTCACGTCGACGCTCGCCGTAGTGGCCAGCAAGTCGGAAAGGGCGACGGTCTGCCGCGTCTCGATCGTCTCACGGTCGATTACGGTGACCGCGCGGCCCGTCTCGTCTGCATTTTGCGGCACGCCGCTGGCGACCACGACGACCTGTTCGTCCTCGGGAACCTCGGTCTGGGCGAAAGCGGGAGCCGCTGGCGCGAGCGCCGCGCCGGCGAAAAGGAAAAGCTTGAACGTCTTCACTGCAAGACACCTTCTTATAAGGCCGTCTGCCATGAACATGGCGCGGCGACCCGTTGGGTGTCGCTCACGCGGGGATTTCTCTCCCCGTTCGCCCGGTGCACCCCGCCCGCGCGAAGGAATCGACAAGTGACGGGCAGGTCTCCTGGCTCCCGGGTCTTTGCTTGTTCACGCAGCCTTCCCGGGTTTTCCCAGTGGCATGGTGCGCGTCGCTCGCCGGTTACAGTTGCGGGGGCAGCCTCGGCTTTGCACCGACTTCCCATTTTCATCCCTCTTGCAAGGGACACCCATCACTAAGCGGGGCTCTACGGCCTGCTTGCGGCTGCTGCAACCGCGAAAAACTTGGCTTTGTCTCGGATGTGTAACCAACCGTAAAACCTGTCTTTACCAACCCATGTTCTATGCAGGGCATGTTTTCCGCCGCTCCGTCCTTAGCATTCCCTGCCGCTGCTGCCGACGATTGGCTGTTGCCGTCGGAAATCGATCCTCCCTGGCTGACGATGGAGGATTCTGTGTTCAAGGCCGTGGAAGCTTTCACCGCGGACCCGGATTTGAGAGTGATGCCGGTGCTGGACGGGGCGCGAAGGCCGGTGGGTGCGATCTTCGAGAAGGAAGTGCGCCGGCTGCTGCTGAACCCGTTCGGCCATGCGCTGCTGCGCAACCCAAGCTATGGCCACAGCGTGGCCCGGCACGTGCGGACGTGCCCCGTGGCCGACACGTCGCTCGACATCGGCGCGATGATCGACGCGTATCGGGCGGCCAATGGTTCGGAAGGCATGATCGTGGTGCGTGGCGGGCGGCTGCACGCGGTGATCAACAATCGCCGTCTGGTGCACCTGGCGGCGGAGCATGAGCGCGTCACCGCCAAGCTGCGGATCGCGCGTGCCGAGCGGATCGAGCAGGCGAGCGAGCAGTTCGAGGGGCAGGTGGCGGTCCTTGCGCAGGCGATGCGCGGGCTGGCGATCGAATTGCAGCAGGGCGCGGGGGGCACGGCCGACCGCGCCGTGGAAGTCGGCGATCGTGCGACGGCGGTTGCCGCGGCCGCGTCGCAAACCAGCGACAACATGGCCGAGATCGCCGCGCGCGGCGCTGGCCTTGCCGCGACCCTGACTGCGATAGAACGCGAGTCCAGGGAAGCGAGCGCCGCGGCCGAGGAAGCAGCGGTGCTGGTGCAGTTGGGCAGCGAGCGCACGCGCGAGCTGCTCAATGCCGCCCAGACCATCGACTCGGTGGTGGGGATGATCAGCGACATCGCCCGTCAGGTGAACCTGCTGGCGCTCAACGCGACGATCGAGGCGGCGCGGGCGGGCGAGGCGGGCAGGGGCTTCACCGTCGTCGCCAACGAAGTGAAGCAATTGTCGACGCAGACGGGCCTGGCCGCCGCCAAGGTGGCGAGCCATGTCGGCGATATCCGCAACGGCATCGAGGACGTGGCGGAAGGCCATGACCGCGTCGAGCAGGCGATCGGCACCATGGCGACGATGGCGGCGAGCGTTCGATCGGCAGTGGAGGCACAGGAAGTCGCCACGCGCGGCATCGCCCGCAACGTCGCCGAGGCCGTCGAGGCGGGCGACGGCATTCGTCTGGAGGTCGAGGCCATCGGCGAGTCGTCGCGCCACGCCTCTGCCAGCGCGCGCAGCATGGCGGCGGTCGCGCAGCGGCTGCAGGGTGAAGCGGAAGCGCTTTCCAGCCAGGTCGGCGGATTTCTGGCGGAACTCCGGACCTTGTAGCGGTACCCGGATCTCGCTTCGGCCCTGGAACATTCCCCTTGCCGAGCCGTTTTGGCAGCTTCGGAGGAGGATTACCTGCATGAAGAAGATTCTGGCCCTCGGGCTCTTGCCCGCGCTGGCGCTTGCCGCCTGCAACGGCAATACGGCCGGCAACACGACCGCAAACACCGCCGATGCGGATGTGAGCAATTCGGGCCTGGCGACCGACACGCTGACGCCGGGCAATGAAGCCGACAACGCCCTGATGACCGGCGAGGCGGCGACTCCGTCGCAGAAGTTCGCCAATGATGTTGGCGCGAGCGACTTCTTCGAGATCCAGTCGGGCAAGCTGGCGCAGGACAAGGCGCAGAACCAGGCGCTGAAGGACTTCGGCGCGATGATCGTGCAGCATCACACCGAGTCGACTCAGAAGCTGACCGCGGCCGGCGCCAAGGCCCAGCCGGCGATCGTGCCGAGCCCGGCGCTGAACGCGGAGCAGGAGGCCAACCTCGCCGCGCTGGACAAGGCGAGCGGCGCCGAGTTCGACACGCTGTTCAAGAAGCAGCAGACGCTGGCCCATGAGAAGGCGCTGACGATCATCAAGGGCTATGAAGCCACGGGTGACGTTGCCGAGCTGAAGGTGTTCGCCGCCGAAGCGCAGAAGGTCGTGCAGTCGCACCTGACCAAGATCAAGAGCCTGTAAGCTCGACGCGAGCACGGGTTCGGAAGGGCGCGCTCCGACAAGGGGCGCGCCTTTTCGTTTGTGGCGGGTCCACCGGGCCCCCGCGCCGCATGGCCGTGTGCGGGGGAGGCATTGACCGCTACCCGTGGCGCAGCTATAGGCGCGACCGTTCCACGAGAAGGCTTTTGGCCGTTAAGCCTCGGGGGACAAAGAGCTGAACGTTGCTGGGGACGCAATGGCCCGGGGAATCCACGGATACCCCGCGCTTTTTCGTATTCTCTTGATCTAGGGCTCCAGCAAAGTAACCGCCGGGTTCGCCCGGTACCGTAGAAAAGGTGAAGGGCTTCATGCCGACAATCAACCAGCTGGTCCGCAAGGGCCGCGAACCGCAGAAGACCAAGTCCAAGGTCCCTGCGATGGAACAGAACCCGCAGAAGCGCGGCGTTTGCACCCGCGTCTACACGACGACCCCGAAGAAGCCGAACTCGGCTCTGCGCAAGGTGGCCAAGGTTCGCCTGACCAACCAGCGCGAAGTCATCAGCTACATCCCGGGTGAAGGTCACAACCTTCAGGAGCACTCGGTCGTGCTGATCCGCGGTGGCCGTGTGCGCGATCTTCCCGGTGTGCGCTACCACGTGCTGCGCGGCGTGCTCGACACGCAGGGCGTCAAGGATCGCAAGCAGAGCCGTTCGAAGTACGGCGCGAAGCGTCCTAAGTAATCCAGCCATAGTAAGCCCCGGACGCGTTCCGGAACCGGCTGAAGTTTAGAAGGAAGTTCAAGATGGCTCGTCGTCGTCGTCCCGAAAAGCGGGAAATCCTGCCTGATCCCGTGTACGGGGATGAGGTTCTGTCCAAGTTCATGAATTCGGTCATGCTGGACGGCAAGAAGTCCGTCGCGGAAAACATCGTCTATTCGGCGATGACCACCGTCGAGCAGCGCGCCAAGCGCGAGCCGATCGGCGTGTTCCATGACGCGCTGAACAACATCAAGCCGGGCATCGAAGTCCGCAGCCGCCGCGTCGGCGGTGCGACCTACCAGGTCCCCGTCGAAGTGCGTCCCGAGCGCGCGCAGGCGCTGGCGATCCGCTGGCTGATCGCCTCGGCTCGCAATCGCAGCGAGCACACCATGTCGGGTCGCCTTTCGGGCGAACTCATGGATGCCGCAAACAACCGCGGCAACGCGGTGAAGAAGCGCGAAGATACCCACCGTATGGCCGAAGCGAACCGCGCCTTCAGCCACTACCGCTGGTAAATTTAAAACCTATATATTGGGGAGCCGGATCGTCCGGCTCCCCAAATCGCTAAGGAAGCAACGATCATGGCCCGCAGCCATCCGCTCGAGCGTTACCGCAATATCGGCATCATGGCGCACATCGACGCTGGTAAGACGACGACGACCGAGCGCATCCTCTATTACACCGGCAAGTCCTACAAGATCGGCGAAGTGCACGAAGGCACTGCGACGATGGACTGGATGGAGCAGGAGCAGGAGCGCGGGATCACGATCACGTCCGCCGCTACGACGTGCAAGTGGCGCGCCGAAGAAGGCAAGGGCGAAGAGCATCTGATCAACATCATCGACACCCCCGGGCACGTCGACTTCACCATTGAAGTCGAGCGTTCGCTGCGCGTGCTCGACGGTGCCGTGGCATGCTTCGACGGCGTCGCCGGTGTCGAGCCGCAGTCCGAGACCGTCTGGCGTCAGGCCGACAAGTACGGCGTGCCCCGCATGTGCTTCGTCAACAAGCTCGACCGCACCGGTGCGGACTTCTATTTCTGCGTCAACTCGATCATCGAGCGTCTGGGCGCGCGTCCGGCCGTGCTGTATCTCCCGATCGGCATCGAGGGCCAGTTCAAGGGCCTGGTCGATCTGGTCGAGAACCGCGCGATCATCTGGCTCGAAGAGAGCCTGGGCGCGAAGTTCGAATATCAGGACATCCCCGAGGACATGGTCGAGAAGGCCGCGAAGTATCGCAGTGACCTGATCGAGATGGCCGTCGAACTCGACGACGACCTGATGGAAGCGTATCTCGAAGGCAACGAGCCTTCGACCGCCGATCTCAAGAAGCTGATCCGCAAGGGCACGCTTTCAATGGCGTTCGTGCCGGTCGTTTGCGGCTCGGCCTTCAAGAACAAGGGCGTCCAGCCCCTGCTCGACGCCGTGGTCGACTATCTGCCTTCGCCGCTCGACGTTCCCGCGATCAAGGGCGTGCTGCTTGACGGCGAGACGCCGGACGAGCGCCCCTCGTCGGACGAGGCTCCGTTCTCGGCGCTGGCGTTCAAGATCATGAACGATCCGTTCGTGGGTACGCTGACCTTCGCCCGCATCTATTCGGGCAAGCTCGAGACCGCGTCGCAGGTGACGAATTCGGTCAAGGACAAGAAGGAAAAGGTCGGCCGCATGCTGCTTATGCATGCGAACGAGCGCGAGGACATCCAGGTGGCCTATGCCGGCGACATCGTCGCACTGGCGGGCCTCAAGGACACCACGACGGGTGACACGCTCTGCGCGATCAGCTCGCCGATCATCCTCGAGCGGATGGAATTCCCCGAGCCGGTGATCGAGCTGTCGGTGGAGCCGAAGACCAAGGCCGACCAGGAGAAGATGGGCGTTGCCCTGAACCGCCTGGCGCGCGAAGATCCGTCTTTCCGCGTGTCTTCGGACAACGAGAGCGGCCAGACCATCATCAAGGGCATGGGCGAGCTCCATCTCGAGATCCTGGTCGATCGCATGAAGCGCGAGTTCAAGGTCGAGGCCAATGTCGGCGCGCCGCAGGTGGCGTATCGCGAGTATCTCAAGAAGCCGGTCGACGTCGACTATACCCACAAGAAGCAGTCGGGCGGCACCGGCCAGTTCGGCCGCGTGAAGGTGAAGGTCGCGCCGGGCGAGCGCGGTTCGGGCATCATCTTCAAGGACGAGATCAAGGGCGGTAATATTCCCAAGGAATATCTGCCGGCGATTGAGAAGGGCTTCCGCGAGACCGCGGCTACCGGTTCGCTGGTCGGCTTCCCGATCATCGATTTCGAGATCGTGCTGTATGACGGCGCGTACCACGACGTCGACTCGTCGGCGCTGGCGTTCGAAATCTGTGCCCGTGGCGCGATGCGCGAAGTCGCGCAGAAGGCAGGCATCACCCTGCTGGAGCCTGTCATGAAGGTCGAGGTCGTCACTCCGGAGGATTATCTGGGCGATGTCATCGGCGACATGAACAGCCGTCGTGGCCAGATCCAGGGCACCGACACGCGCGGCAACGCGCAGGCGGTTACCGCGATGGTTCCGCTGGCGAACATGTTCGGCTATGTGAACGCGCTCCGCTCGTTCACCCAGGGCCGCGCGAACTACTCGATGCAGTTCTCGCACTACGACGAAGTGCCGCAGAACGTCGCCGACGAAGTGAAGGCCAAGCTGGCCTAAGGCTGGCGTTATTTTAAATCAGGCGCTAAGGGGCCGCGTTCGCGTGGTGCCCTGAAGGCCGCGAATCAGATTCCAGAAGGTAGGAAACCAATGGCGAAGGCAAAGTTTGAGCGGAACAAGCCGCACCTGAACATCGGCACCATCGGTCACGTCGACCATGGCAAGACGTCGCTGACGGCCGCGATCACGAAGATTCTGGCGGAAAACGTCGCTGGCAACGCCGCTGTCGACTTCGCCAACATCGACAAGGCTCCGGAAGAGCGCGAGCGCGGCATCACCATCTCGACCGCACACGTCGAGTATGAAACCGACGCGCGTCACTATGCGCACGTCGACTGCCCGGGCCACGCCGATTATGTGAAGAACATGATCACCGGTGCGGCGCAGATGGACGGCGCGATCCTGGTTGTGGCAGCGACCGACGGTCCGATGCCGCAGACCAAGGAGCACATCCTGCTCGCCCGCCAGGTTGGCGTGCCGACCATGGTGGTCTTCCTCAACAAGGTCGATCTGGTCGACGACGAGGAAATCCTCGAGCTGGTCGAGATGGAAATCCGCGAAGAGCTCTCCAAGCGTGAGTTCGACGGCGACAACATCCCGATCATCCGTGGCTCGGCGACCGCAGCCCTGTCGGGTTCGGACGACAAGCTCGGCAAGGAAGCGATCCTGGCCCTCATGGCAGCAGTCGACGAGTCGATCCCGCAACCGGAGCGTCCGCTGGACAAGCCGTTCATGATGCCGATCGAGGACGTGTTCTCGATCTCGGGTCGTGGTACGGTCGTCACCGGCCGCGTCGAGACCGGCATCGTCAAGGTTGGCGAGGAAGTCGAGATCGTCGGCATCCAGGAGTCGGTCCGCAAGACGACCGTCACCGGCGTTGAAATGTTCCGCAAGCTGCTCGACCAGGGCCAGGCAGGCGACAACATCGGCGCGCTGATCCGCGGCGTCGCTCGCGACGAAGTGGAGCGTGGTCAGGTTCTGGCGAAGCCGGGTTCGATCAAGCCGCACACCGAGTTCCAGTCGTCGGTGTACGTCCTGTCGAAGGACGAGGGTGGCCGTCACACGCCGTTCTTCGCCAACTATCGTCCGCAGTTCTACTTCCGCACGACCGACGTGACGGGCACGATCGAACTGCCGGCCGGCACCGAGATGGTGATGCCGGGTGACGAAGTCGCCCTGGGCGTCAAGCTCATCGCGCCGATCGCAATGGACGTTGGTCAGCGCTTCACGATCCGTGAAGGCGGCCGCACCGTCGGTGCAGGCGTCGTCGCAGAAATCGTCAAGTAAGCCAGACTTCGGAGCGGGCTGACCGCTCCAAAGGATGAACAGCCGCCCGGCACCCTATAAAAGGGGTGTCGGGCGGTTGCTTTTTAATGAGGGCACCTGTAAGGGCCGCCCTTCGGTTTTTCGTAAACAGCAAGAGCCCCGGACACGGGGCCCGCTCTTTCGCATCGGTAGGGACTATGGACAGCAATATCCGCATTCGCCTGAAGGCGTTCGACCATCGCGTGCTCGACCAGGCGACCGGCGACATCGCCGACACTGCGCGCCGCACCGGCGCGCTCATCCGTGGCCCCATCCCGTTGCCGACCAAGACGGAGAAGTTCACCGTTCTCCGTGGTCCGCACATCGACAAGAAGTCGCGCGAGCAGTTCGAAGTCCGTACCTACAAGCGGATGCTCGACATCGTGCAGCCGACCCCGCAGACCGTGGACGCGCTGATGAAGCTCGACCTCGCGGCCGGTGTCGACGTCGAAATCAAGCTGGCATAATTGATTGTCCGCCCGCGCTTCGGCGGGGGTGGACAGGGAAGGCGTGCTGACGTAAAGGCGCGCCTTCGCAAGAGTTTCGCGAGTCTTCTAGTGAGATTCGCAGGTTCCTCGACAGGATCTTCCCGGTCCGACGCAAGGAATGGAGGGCGCCATCACGGCGCGCTCATGACGATATAGGGATACCGCCGGCCTCTTCGGAGTGTCCGGGCCTGCGTCCCCCGTCTCCCTCACCTTGGTGAGGGTTCAGCCCGGACGGGGGCTCGCATCGATAAAACGGGCTGAGGCACGCACCCGGGGGAATGGTCCCGCGGGTGCCTATGCATAGGAGCATAAGATCATGCGCACTGGCGTGATCGCGAAGAAGTTGGGGATGACCCGCCTGTTCCAGGACGACGGCCGCCACGTGCCGGTCACCGTTCTGGCTCTCGAAGGCGTTCAGGTCGTCTCCGTCCGCGAGCAAGATCGTGACGGTTACACTGCCGTCCAGCTCGGCGCCGGTTCGGCGAAGAGCAAGAACGTTTCCAAGCCGCAGCGCGGCCACTTCGGCAAGGCCGAAGTCGAGCCCAAGGCTGTGGTTCATGAATTCCGCGTCGATGCGGATGGCCTGCTGGACGTGGGTGCCGAAATCTCGGCCGATCACTATGTCGCTGGCCAGTATGTCGACATCCAGGGCAAGACCCAGGGTAAGGGCTTCCAGGGCGGCATGAAGCGTTGGGGCTTCGGCGGTCTGCGCGCTACCCACGGCGTCTCGGTCTCGCACCGTTCGCTCGGTTCGACCGGTCAGCGCCAGGATCCGGGCAAGGTCTTCAAGAACAAGAAGATGGCCGGTCACATGGGCGACAAGTTCCGCACCCAGCAGAACCTCGAGATCGTCGGCACCGACGTCGAGCGTGGCCTGATCTTCGTGAAGGGCTCCGTGCCCGGCTCGAAGGGTGGCTGGCTGTTCGTCAAGGACAGCGTCAAGGTTTCGCGTCCTGAGACTGCGCCGTTCCCCGCCGGCCTGAAGGCCGTCGCCAACAGCAATGAAGCTCCCGCTGAAGCGCCTGTCCAGGCCGCTCCGGAAGCTACCGAAGGCCAGGAGGGCTAAGTGCAGGTCAAGGTTCAAACCCTCGACGCCGCAGAAGCGGGTGCCATCGAGCTCAACGACGAGATCTTCGCCGTCGAGCCGCGCGCCGACATTCTGCACCGCGTCGTGACGTGGCAGCTCGAGAAGCGTCGCGGCACCGCCCGCGGCACTCGCGAGCGTTCGGATGTGGCGCGTACCGGCAAGAAGTGGGGCCGCCAGAAGGGCGGCGGCACGGCTCGTCACGGCGATCGCCGCGCGCCGATCTTCATCGGTGGTGGTAAGGCGCACGGCGCCCGCGTCCGCGACTTCAATCCGTCGCTGAACAAGAAGATCCGCACGCTGGGTCTTCGGATGGCACTGTCGAGCCACGCCAAGGCTGGCTCGCTGATCATCCTGGACGGCAACGCCGGTGAGAAGACCAAGGAGCTGGAAGCACAGTTCATCAAGCTGGGCTTTGGCAAGAAGGCGCTGATCATCGACGCGGAGACCGGCGGTTTCCTCGCGGCCCGCAACCTGCAGGGCGTCAACGTCCTGCCGGCGATCGGTGCCAACGTCTACGACATCCTGAAGAGCGACACGCTGGTCCTGACCCGCGCTGCCGTCGAGAAGCTGGAGGCGCGCTTCAATGGCTAAGAAGCAGACTGCCGCGATCGACAACCGTCATTATGACGTGATTGTCGCGCCGCACATCACCGAAAAGTCGACGCTCGTCTCCGAGCACAACGCGGTTGTGTTCAAGGTCGCCGGCGACGCCACCAAGCCTGAGATCAAGGCCGCCGTCGAGGCGCTCTGGAATGTCAAGGTGACCGGCGTCAACACGATCGTCCAGAAGGGCAAGACCAAGCGCTGGAAGGGTGCTCCCTACAAGCGTTCCGACATGAAGAAGGCAATCGTGACGCTCGCCGACGGTGAGCAGATCGACGTGACCTCGGGGGTCAACTCGTAATGGCACTCAAGAATTACAACCCGACGTCGCCTGGCGTTCGTGGCCTGATCCTCATCGACCGTTCGGGCCTGTACAAGGGTCGTCCGGTCAAGTCGCTGACCGAGGGCAAGACCAAGACCGGCGGCCGTAACAACAAGGGTCATGTGACCTCGCGCGGCATCGCCGGCGGTCACAAGCAGCGTTATCGCATCGTCGATTTCAAGCGCCGCCTGTGGGACGTCGAAGGCACGGTCGAGCGGATCGAATATGACCCGAACCGCACTGCGTTCATCGCGCTGATCAACTATGGCGAGATCGACGGTAAGCCGAGCCAGGCCTACATCATCGCGCCGCAGCGTCTGGCTGTCGGTGACAAGGTGATCGCCGGTCAGAAGACCGACGTGAAGCCGGGCAACGCCATGGAGCTGGGCTCGATGCCGGTCGGCACCATCGTCCACAATGTGGAGATGAAGCCGGGCAAGGGCGGTCAGATCGCACGTTCGGCAGGCACCTATGTGCAGGTCGTCGGCCGTGATCGCGGCATGGTCATCGTTCGCCTGAACTCGGGTGAGCAGCGCTATATCCACGGCAATTGCATGGGTACGGTTGGCGCGGTGTCGAACCCCGACAACCAGAACACCAACCTGGGCAAGGCCGGCCGCAATCGCTGGCTGGGCAAGCGTCCGCTGACCCGCGGCGTCGCCAAGAACCCGGTCGACCACCCGCACGGCGGTGGTGAAGGCCGGACCTCGGGCGGCCGTCATCCGGTCACGCCATGGGGCAAGCCGACCAAGGGTGCGCGCACCCGTCACAACAAGTCGACCGACAAGATGATCATCCGGTCGCGTCATTCGACGAAGAGGAAGGGCTAACATGGCTCGCTCAGTCTGGAAGGGTCCGTTCGTGGACCTCCATCTGCTGAAGAAGGCGCAGACCGCGCAGGAAACCAACGCGCGCGCGCCGATCAAGACCTGGTCGCGCCGCTCGACGATCCTGCCGGACTTCGTTGGCCTGACCTTCAGCGTGTACAACGGCCGCAAGTTCGTGCCGGTATCGGTCAACGAAGACATGGTCGGCATGAAGCTGGGCGAGTTCGCTCCCACCCGCTTCTTCCCGGGCCACGCTGCCGACAAGAAGGGTAAGCGCTGATGTCGAAGCCAAAGGCACCCCGTCGCGTAGGCGATAACGAAGCGCTGTCGGTCGGCACGCAGATCCGTGGTTCGGCGCAGAAGCTGAACCTGGTCGCTGGCCTGATCCGCGGCAAGAAGGTCGGCGATGCGCTGAACATCCTTCAGTTCTCGACCAAGGCGATGGCGGTTGACGCACGCAAGGTGCTCGCTTCGGCGATCGCCAATGCCGAGAACAACCACAACCTCGACGTCGACGCGCTCGTCGTCGCCGAGGCGTCGGTCGGCAAGTCGATCACGATGAAGCGCTTCGCGACCCGCGGCCGTGGCAAGTCCACCCGCATCCTGAAGCCGTTCAGCCGTCTGCGCATCGTCGTGCGCGAGCAGGAAGAAGCATAATGGGTCACAAGAGCAACCCAATCGGTCTGCGCCTGCAGATCAACCGGACGTGGGACAGCCGCTGGTTCGCCGAAGGCGCGGACTATGGCCGCCTGCTCCTGGAGGATCTCAAGATCCGCCAGTACATCATCAAGACGCTGCCCCAGGCCGCGATCTCGAAGGTGGTCATCGAGCGTCCGGCAAAGCTGTGCCGCATCTCCATCTTCGCTGCGCGCCCCGGCGTGATCATCGGCAAGAAGGGTGGCGACATCGAGAAGCTGCGCAAGACGCTCGGCGCGATGACCAGCTCCGACGTGAGCCTGAACATCGTCGAGATCCGCAAGCCCGAAGTCGACGCCAAGCTCGTCGCGCAGGGCATTGCCGACCAGCTGGAGCGCCGTATCGCGTTCCGCCGCGCCATGAAGCGTGCGGTGCAGTCGGCGATGCGTCTGGGTGCCGATGGCATCCGCGTGATGTGCGGCGGCCGTCTTGGCGGCGCCGAGATCGCGCGCAACGAGAGCTATCGCGAGGGCCGGGTGCCGCTGCACACGCTGCGCGCCAACCTCGACTATGCCGATGCGACTGCGCACACCGCTTATGGCGTGTGCGGCGTGAAGGTGTGGATCTTCAAGGGTGAGATCCTGGGCCATGATCCCATGGCGCAG
Source organism: Sphingomonas sp. S2-65 (assembly GCF_021513175.1). NCBI lineage: Bacteria > Pseudomonadati > Pseudomonadota > Alphaproteobacteria > Sphingomonadales > Sphingomonadaceae > Sphingomonas > Sphingomonas sp. S2-65. The sequence goes on from NZ_CP090953.1 coordinate 3,639,206, forward strand.
GACCGGTTGATGATGGAGGCTCAGACCTCCGGCGTGCGCCCCGCGCGCGACGATCATCGCCGCTAAGGGAGTAGAGAAACATGCTGCAACCTAAGCGCACCAAGTTCCGCAAGGCTTTCAAGGGCCGCATCCATGGCGACGCCAAGGGTGGCACGGACCTCAACTTCGGGTCGTATGGCCTGAAGGCGATGGAGCCGGAGCGGATCACCGCCCGCCAGATCGAAGCGGCTCGCCGCGCGATCACGCGCCACATCAAGCGCCAGGGCCGTTTGTGGATCCGTATTTTCCCGGATCTTCCGGTTTCGTCGAAGCCTGCCGAAGTCCGCATGGGCTCGGGCAAGGGTTCGCCGGAGTTCTGGGTAGCTCGCGTCAAGCCGGGCCGCATCCTGTTCGAGCTGGACGGCGTTCCCGGTCCGCTCGCGGCGGAAGCGTTCGAGCGTGCGGCGATGAAGCTGCCGATCAAGGTCAAGGTCGTGGCGCGTCTCGGCGACACGTCGCACCTGGAGGGTTGATAGAATGACGAAGGCTACCGATCTTCGGGCCCAGACCGACGACCAGCTGAGCGACGAGCTTGGCAACCTGAAGCGCGAGGCATTCAACCTGCGCTTCCAGGCCGCGACCAGCCAGCTTGAGAAGCCGAGCCGGGTCAAGGAAGTCCGTCGGGATATCGCCCGTATCAAGACGCTGCAGTCCGAGCGTTCGCGCTCGGAAGCGAAGTAAGGAAACGAACCATGCCTAAGCGCGTGTTGACGGGGCAGATCGTCTCCGACAAGGGCGAGAAGACGGTGGTCGTGCTGGTGGAGCGTAAGGTCAAGCACCCGCTCTACGGCAAGATCATCCGTCGTTCGAAGAAGTACCATGCCCATGACGAGGGCAACGAGTATAAGGCGGGTGAGACCGTGCGCATCGAAGAGACTGCGCCGATTTCCAAGCTGAAGACCTGGAAGGTGATCGAGCGGGTTAACACCCACGCGACCCCCGAGCGGGCCGACATCGCCTAACCAAGGGCCTAACGGCTTTAACTGGAACCGCCGGGCCAGGTATTCACTGGTCCCGGTAGGCCGAACGAGAAGGAACCGGATCCATGATCCAGATGCAATCCAATCTCGAGGTCGCTGACAACAGCGGCGCGAAGCGGGTGCAGTGCATCAAGGTGCTGGGCGGCTCTAAGCGCCGCTTTGCCGGCGTTGGCGACGTTATCGTCGTCAGCGTGAAGGAGGCCGCACCCCGCGGCCGCGTGAAGAAGGGCGACGTTCACCGCGCTGTGATCGTCCGCACCGCCAAGGACGTCCGTCGTACCGACGGTTCGGTGATCCGCTTCGACGGCAATGCCGCGGTGCTGGTCAACAAGAACGAGGAGCCGATCGGCACTCGTATCTTTGGCCCGGTGGTCCGCGAGCTCCGCTCGAAGGGCTTCATGAAGATCATTTCGCTCGCCCCTGAGGTGCTGTGATGGCTGCTGCCAAGATCAAGAAGGGCGACCAGGTCATCGTCCTGTCCGGTAAGGACAAGGGACGGACCGGTGAGGTCGTCAAGTCGCTGCCCAAGGACGGCAAGGTCGTCGTGTCGGGCATCAACGTGGCGGTTCGCCACAAGAAGCCGAGCCAGACCAACCCGCAGGGTGGCCTGGAGCGTTCGGAAGCGCCGATGAATGTCTCGAAGGTCGCGCACGTGACCGCCGACGGCAAGCCCACGCGCGTCCGCTTCGAAGAGCGCGACGGCAAGAAGGTCCGCGTGGCCGTCAAGACCGGGGATGTCATCAATGGCTGATAGCTACACGCCGCGGATGCGGAAGCTGTACGACGAGACCATCGCCAAGGCGATGACCGAGAAGTTCGGCTACAAGAACGTCATGGAAGTCCCCCGGCTCGACAAGATCGTGCTGAACATGGGCGTTGGCGAAGCGACCCAGGACAAGAAGAAGGTCGAGCAGGCCGCTGGTGAGATGGAGCTGATCGCTGGTCAGAAGCCCGTCATCACCAAGGCGAAGAAGTCGATCGCGCAGTTCAAGCTGCGTGAGGGCATGCCGATCGGCGTGAAGGTCACCCTTCGCCGTGAGCGCATGTACGAGTTCCTCGACCGCTTCGTCACGATCGCGCTGCCGCGCGTCCGCGACTTCCGTGGGCTGAATCCGAAGAGCTTCGATGGACGCGGCAACTATGCCTGCGGCCTGAAGGAGCAGCTCGTATTCCCCGAGATCAACTATGACCGCATCGACAAGGTGCGCGGCATGGACGTGATCGTCACCACCACCGCTAAGACCGACGACGAGGCTCGCGAGCTTCTCCGTCTCTTCGGCTTCCCGTTCCCGCAGGATGCGGACGGCGAAGCGAAGCAAGCAGCGTAAGGGAAAGAGAACTTAAGTCATGGCGAAACTGAGTTCCGTAAACAAGAACGAGCGTCGCAAGCAGCTGGTGAAGAAGTACGCCGGCAAGTATGCGAAGCTGAAGGCGATCGCGAACGACGAGAGCCTGGATGAGACCGAGCGTCTCATCGCGCGTCTCAAGATGGCGGAAATTCCGCGCAACGGCAATCCGACCCGGATTCGCAACCGCTGCGAGCTTTCCGGCCGCCCGCGCGCTTATTACCGCAAGTTCCGTCTCGCTCGTGTGATGTTCCGTGATCTGGCCAACAAGGGCCTGATCCCCGGTGTCACCAAGTCGAGCTGGTAAGGATCACGAAGATGGCAGTGACCGATCCCCTGGGTGACATGCTCACCCGCATCCGCAACGGCCAGCGGGCGAAGAAGGACTCCGTCCTGACGCCTGCTTCCAAGCTGCGTGTCCGCGTCCTCGACGTGCTTCAGCGCGAAGGCTATATCCGCGGTTATTCCGAAGAGCAGATGGGCCCGGCAGCGGGCATCCGCATCGAGCTCAAATATTTCGAGGGTCAGCCGGCGATCAAGCACGTCGCCCGCGTCTCGAAGCCTGGCCGCCGCGTCTATTCGGGTTCGCAGGAACTTCCGCGCGTTCGCAACGGCCTGGGCATCACGATCGTCTCGACGCCGCGTGGCGTTCTGTCCGACGCCGAAGCGCGCGAACAGAATGTCGGTGGCGAAGTGCTCGCGGAGGTGTTCTGATGAGCCGCATCGGTAAGAAGCCGGTCTCCGTACCGGCAGGCGTTACCGCCTCGATCGACAATCGCGTGCTGAACGTGAAGGGCCCCAAGGGTGCGCTTTCGCTTAACCTGCGCGACGAGATCAGCTACACGCTCGAGAATGACGGCATCCTGGTGAAGCCGGCGAACGAGACCAAGGCGGCGCGTGCCTTTTGGGGCATGCAGCGCACGCTGGTCCAGAACCTGATCACCGGCGTGACCGAGGGCTTCACCAAGAAGCTCGTGATCACCGGCGTCGGCTATCGCGCCGCATCGCAGGGCAAGGTGCTCAAGCTCCAGCTCGGCTATTCGCACGACGTGAACATCGACGTGCCGGAAGGCATCGAGATCAAGACCCCCGATCAGACCACGGTCGAGATCTCGGGGATCGACAAGCAGAAGGTCGGCCAGATTGCGGCCGAGATTCGCCGCTGGCGGAAGCCCGAGCCGTATAAGGGCAAGGGCATCAAGTACGACGGCGAGTTCATCTTCCGTAAGGAAGGGAAGAAGAAGTGATCAGCACCAAGGGTCTCTCGCTTTTCGCAAAGCGTCGTCGCCGCAACCGCACTGCGCTTCGTGCGCGCGCTGGTGGCCGTCCGCGTCTGTCGATCCATCGCTCGGGCAAGCACATCTATGCCCAGGTGATCGACGACGCCGCGGGCCGCACCGTGGCCTCTGCCTCCACCCTCGAGAAGGACGTGCGCGGCTCGACCGGCGCGACCATCGCGGCGGCGCAGGAAGTCGGCAAGCGCGTTGCAGAGGCGGCCAAGGCCGCCGGCGTGACGCAGGTCGTCTTCGATCGCGGTGGCTTCCTCTATCATGGCCGCGTCAAGGCGCTGGCGGATGCCGCTCGTGAGAGCGGACTGGAGTTCTAAAGATGGCTGACGAGAACAACACGCCAGAAGCTGACGGCTCGGCCGTTCCCGCGGAAGCCAGTGCTCCGGCGCAGGACGGCGGCTACCAGGGCGGTGGCCGCGGTCGTGGCGGTCCCGGCGGCGGTGGCGGCGGTGGCCGTGGCCGTGGTGGCCCCGGCGGCGGTGGCGGTCGTGGCGGTCGCGATGGCGGTCGTGGCGGTCGTGACAACCGCGGCGGCCCGCGCGGCGCCGACGATGGCGGCGAAGAGCTGATCGAGAAGCTGGTTCACATCAACCGCGTCTCGAAGACGGTGAAGGGCGGCAAGCGCTTCGGCTTCGCGGCGCTGGTCGTCGTGGGCGACGGCAAGGGCCGGGTCGGCTTCGGTCATGGCAAGGCACGCGAAGTGCCGGAAGCCATCTCCAAGGCGACGGCAGCTGCCAAGAAGACGATGGTCCGCATTCCGCTCAAGGAAGGCCGCACGCTGCATCATGACGGCAATGGCCACTTCGGTGCCGGCCGCGTGACGCTTCGTACCGCGCCTGCCGGTACCGGCATCATCGCGGGTGGCCCGATGCGCGCCATCTTCGAATCGCTGGGCGTTGCTGACGTGGTGACCAAGTCGGTCGGCACTTCGAACCCCTACAACATGATCCGCGCCACCTTCGAGGCGCTGAACGAGCAGACTTCGCCGAAGTCGGTCGCTCAGCGGCGCGGCAAGAAGATTGCCGACCTGCTCGGCCGCGGCGGTTCGCAGACCGCCGAGGCGGATGCAGCCGCGATCGTGGAGTAACGAACATGGCAACCATCAAGATCAAGCAGATCGGCTCGCCGATCCGCCGCACGAAGGATCAGCGCGCAACGCTGATCGGCCTTGGGCTCAACAAGATGCACAAGGTCAGCGAGCTCGAGGATACGCCCGAAGTTCGTGGCATGATCCGCAAGCTGCCGCACATGGTGCAGGTCGTCGAGGGCTGAGCCCTCGTCGCCTCTACCAGGTGACATATTACCAGTGACAAGCTGGGGAGAGGGGGCTATGCGGCCCCCTTTCCAATTTCAATCAACCGTCAGCGCGACAAAAGCGAAAGCGAGTGCACGATATGAAGCTGAACGATCTCCGCGATAACCAGGGTGCCCGTCAGGGCCGCGTCCGTGTCGGCCGTGGCATCGGCTCGGGCCTGGGCAAGACCGCCGGCCGTGGCCAGAAGGGTCAGAAGAGCCGCAGCGGCGTCTCGATCAAGGGCTTCGAAGGCGGCCAGATGCCGCTTCACATGCGGATCCCGAAGCGCGGCTTCAACAACATCTTCGCCAAGGATTATGCCGAGGTGAACCTGGGCGAGATCCAGAAGATGATCGACGCAGGCCGCCTGACCGCGACCGACATCGACCACGAGGCTCTCAAAGCCGTCGGCCTGGCTCGTGGCGGCAAGGATGGCGTGCGCCTGCTCGGCAAGGGCGAGCTCACCGCGAAGCTGAGCTTCACCGTAGCCGGCGTGTCCAAGGGCGCCCGCGAAGCGGTTGAAAAGGCTGGTGGCTCGGTGACCGTGCCGGAAATCGTGCCGGCCGCAGACAAGCACAAGGCCAAGCATCGCACGACCCAGGCCGCCAAGAAGGCCGCGCAGCAGGGCTGACGCTTGCGGTTCCCCGGCACGAGCCGGGGCTCAGTATCGAGCCGCTCGATGCCTGAGCCTCGGCCCGGCCGAGGAACAAAATGCGCTAGAGGTTAGACAAGCCTCGGCGCGTGACTATATGAGCGGCGGGGGCGGTCGAACGCTTTCCCGCCGCTTTGGTTTCCAGGACAGATTCGCACATGGCATCCGCAGCCGATCAACTCGCCTCCAGCATCAGCCTGGCCAAGTTCGGCAAGGCGACCGAACTCAAGAAGCGCCTGTGGTTCACGATCGGCGCGCTGATCGTCTTCCGGCTGCTCAGCTATGTGCCGCTGCCGGGCGTTGACCCGACCCAGCTCAACCTGCTGGCGCAGCAGACCCAGGGCGGCGTGCTCGACTTCTTCAACAATTTCACGGGTGGCGCGCTCAACCGCATGTCGGTCGTGGCGCTCGGCGTCATGCCCTACATCACCGCTTCGATCGTGGTGCAGCTCGCGACGTCGCTGTCGCCGCAGCTCAACGCGATCAAGAAAGAAGGCGAGAGCGGCCGCAAGCGGCTGAACCAATATACCCGCTACGGCACGGTCGCGCTGACCGCGGTGCAGGGTTGGTTCATTGCCGTCGGCCTCGAAAGCTTCGGCGCGGCGCAGGGCCTGCAGCCGGTGATCGAGCCGGGCATGCTGTTCCGTGTCGGCGCAGTGGTGTCGCTGGTCGGCGGTACGCTGTTCCTGATGTGGATCGGCGAGCAGATCACCAGCCGCGGCATCGGCAACGGCATTTCGCTGATCATCATGGCGGGCATCGTCGCGCGCCTGCCAACCACTTTGGTCCAGCTGTTCGAGAGCGGTCGTACCGGCACGATCGACCCGCTGCGCCTCATCCTGATCCTGGTCGCGGTGATCGCGCTGGTGCTGTTCATCTGCTTCATGGAGCGCGCGCAGCGCCGCATCCTGATCCAGTATCCCAAGCGCCAGACCGCGCGGGGCGTGCAGGCCGAGCGCAGCCACTTGCCGCTGAAGCTCAACACCGCCGGCGTCATCCCGCCGATCTTCGCGTCGTCGCTGCTGCTGCTGCCGCTGACTATCACCCAGTTCGCCGGTCAGGCGACTGCGGGCGAGAGCTGGATGGGCGACCTGGTGATCAACCTGAACACCTGGCTGCGCCACGGCTCGCCGCTCTACATGGCGCTCTATGGCTTCGGCATCATTTTCTTCTCGTTCTTCTACACCGCCGTCGTGTTCAATCCGGAAGAGACCGCGGACAATCTGAAGCGGCATGGCGGGTTCATCCCGGGCATCCGTCCCGGCAAGAACACCGAGAAGTATTTCGACTATGTGCTGACCCGCATCACCGTGGTCGGCGCGGCGTACCTGACCTTCATCTGTCTGGTGCCCGAGTTCGCGATCTCGTCGCTCGGCGGTACCTTCCTGATGGGAGGCACTAGCCTTCTGATCGTGGTCAACGTAACCATGGACACAGTCGCGCAGATCCAGTCGCACTTGCTGGCGCACCAATATGGTGACCTGATCAAGAAGGCGAAGCTGAAGGGTCGGACGCGCTAACAGGCGCGAGCGCATCGAAGGGGACAGTTGCGTTGAACATCATCCTGTTGGGCCCTCCGGGCGCGGGCAAGGGCACCCAGGCGAGCCGCCTGGAAGCGGCCCGGGGCATGGTCCAGCTATCGACGGGCGACATGCTGCGCGCCGCGGTGAAGGCCGGAACGCCTACGGGCATCAAGGCCAAGGCAGTCATGGACGCGGGTGAGCTCGTTTCCGACGAGATCGTGTCCGGGATCATCGGTGAGCGGCTCGACATGGCCGACACCGAGCGGGGCGCGATCTTCGACGGCTATCCGCGGACGTCGGCACAGGCCGAATCGCTCGAGGCGCTGCTGTCCGAGCGGGGGCGCAAGCTGGACTATGTGATCGAGCTCCACGTCGACGAGGATGCGCTGGTCGATCGGATCACCGGGCGCTTCACTTGTGCGCAGTGCGGCGCCGGCTATCACGACACCTTCAAGCTGCCGGTGGTGGCGGACACGTGCGACGTGTGCGGGAGCCACGAGTTCAAGCGGCGGCCCGACGACAATGCCGAGACGGTGCGGACCCGCATGGCGGAGTACCGGGCGAAGACGGCGCCGATCCTGCCTTTCTACGAGGCCAAGGGACTGGTCCGGCACGTCGACGGCATGGCCGACATGGACGAAGTGACGCGCCAGATCGATGCGGTTCTGGATGGTGCGTCGGGGGCCTGAGGCTCTCGCGACTATCTTGTTGACGCCGAGACAATCCGGCTGCGCGGGCGTTTTTTGGCCTAATATCCCCTGAGATCAATGCGTTGAGGCTCAACTCCCGCTGCGGCGGGAGATCGGGGCCGGATCGTGCGTTGAGGGGGGATGGTAGACCCGCTTCCCATCGTGCCTTCCGACCCTTTGCCGCTCGCCGACCGTGCTGACCTGCGGGAAGTCGCGGTGCCGCAGCGCGCCTCGGCGCGGATGCGATGGGGCGAGCGATTCGCGGCGACCGCGGAGGTGGAAGTGACGCCCGCCGGCCTGCTGTCGATCGGCGGGATGGTGGGCATGATCCTGCTGGGATCGGCGGCGATCGTCCACGCCGCGGGGAAAGCCCGCGCGCGGCGGTAAACGGGGGCAGGGCGGCGCCGGGCGTCGCTTGGCGCGCCCGGAACGTTCGTGTATGTATCGGGTTCCGGTTTTCCCGGCTTGCTGCGCTTGACAGCGGGCGTGCGGCTGCATATGTCGCCTTTCTTCCGAACAGCGGTTGTACCGGCGGCGCTTCCAGCGCCAGTCGTGTCGTCGCATTTGGATGGCAACGCTACGAGATGGGACGCAGGCTGCCATGCGGCGTCCCGTGGAGCTGGGAGAACAAAGTTCATGGCACGTATTGCGGGTGTAAATATCCCGACCAACAAGCGCGTTCTGATCGCGCTTCAGTATATCCACGGCATTGGTCCGACCAAGGCCAAGGAAATCACCGAAAAGCTGGGCATCGCTACCGAGCGTCGCGTGCAGGACCTGAGCGATCAGGAAGTGCTGCAGATCCGCGAAGCGATCGACGCAGGGTACACCGTGGAAGGCGATCTTCGTCGCGAAACCGCGATGAACATCAAGCGCCTGATGGACCTGGCCTGCTATCGCGGCCTGCGTCACCGCAAGGGCCTGCCGGTCCGTGGCCAGCGCACGCATACCAATGCGCGCACCCGCAAGGGCAAGGCCAAGCCGATCGCTGGTAAGAAGAAGTAAGCCGCTGGGCCGCTTTCCGAGCGGCCCGCCTGCTCTTCGCTTTTCGAAGGATTTCCAATAATGGCACGTGAACCGCAGCGCATTAAGCGTCGTGAGCGCAAGAACATCACCTCTGGCGTCGCGCATGTGAACGCCAGCTTCAACAACACCATGATCACCATCACCGATGCGCAGGGCAATGCGATCAGCTGGTCGTCGGCCGGCATGATGGGCTTCAAGGGTTCGCGCAAGTCGACCCCGTACGCCGCCCAGGTCGCTGCCGAGGACGCTGGCCGCAAGGCAGCCGAGCACGGCGTGCGCACCCTGGAAGTGGAAGTGAAGGGCCCGGGTTCGGGTCGTGAGAGCGCGCTTCGCGCCCTCCAGGCGGTCGGTTTCCAGATCACGTCCATCCGCGACGTGACTTCGATCCCGCACAACGGCGTTCGTCCTTCGAAGCGCCGTCGCGTCTGATCTGCCCTGCTTGAACCGCGGGCCCGGGGGCGGGCCTGCGGTCGGCAGTTATTTTCTGGCAGGCCGCCCCAGCCTGCCCAACATGAGGAAAGCCTGTGTCGGTCAATTCCAAGAACTGGCAGGAACTCAAGAAGCCAACCGGCCTTGAAAAGAAGCCGGGTGGCGATACCAAGCGCAAGTCGACCTTTGTGGCCGAACCGCTCGAGCGCGGCTTCGGCCTTACGCTTGGAAACGCTTTGCGCCGCGTGTTGCTGTCATCGCTTCAGGGCGCTGCGGTCACCTCGATCAAGATCGAGAACGTGCTGCACGAATTCTCCTCGCTTGCTGGTGTGCGTGAAGACGTGACGGACATCGTCCTGAACGTGAAGCAGATCGCCATTCGCATGCAGGGCGAGGGCGCCAAGCGCCTGCAGCTCTCCGCGACGGGCCCGGCCGAAGTGAAGGCCGGCGACATCGCCGTTTCCGGCGACATCGAAGTGATGAACCCCGAACTGGTGATCTGCCACCTGGACGAGGGCGCGACGCTCAACATGGAGCTGACCGCCGATGTCGGTAAGGGCTATGTCCCCGCCGCGTCGAACCGTCCGGCGGATGCGCCGATCGGCCTGATCCCGGTCGACGCCCTGTACAGCCCGGTTCGCCAGGTGTCGTACAAGGTCGAGAACACCCGCGTCGGCCAGGAGCTCGATTACGACAAGCTCACGCTTTCGATCGAGACCGATGGCACCATCACTCCGGAAGACGCCGTGGCCTATGCCGCGCGCATCCTTCAGGACCAGCTGGCGCTGTTCGTCCACTTCGACGATTCGGCCGTCACGCGCTCGGCACCTATCCAGGCCGGTGGCGTTCCCGCCGCCGCTCCGGAATCGGGTGGCGATACCGCGCAGATCAACCGCTACCTCCTCAAGAAGGTGGACGAGTTGGAGCTGTCGGTGCGTTCGGCGAACTGCCTGAAGAACGACAACATCATCTATATCGGCGACCTGGTCCAGAAGACCGAAGCCGAGATGCTGCGCACTCCGAACTTCGGCCGCAAGTCCTTGAACGAGATCAAGGAAGTGCTGTCGTCGATGGGCCTGCGGCTGGGGATGGAAATCCCGGGCTGGCCGCCGGAGAACATCGAAGAGATGGCAAAGAAGCTCGAGCAGGAGATCATGGGCTAAATCCCAGGATCTGTTGTGGAGACAAAAAAGGCCGTCCCGCAAGGGACGGCCTTTTTTCATGCCTTGGCGGCGGCGCCGAGCCGAAGCCGTCGGAAGCGGAGCGTCAGCGCACCCAGCGCTGCATCGCTGGAAACGCACCCTCGCCGCGCTCGCGCGTCATGCCGAACCATTGCAGGAGCGGCACGCCGACATAGCGCCCTTCCGCGAAATTCTCGGCCAGGTAGCCGCCGCCGCTGCCATAGCCGGCATCGTGAAACACGATCGCGGGATCGATGCCGATCTCCAGAGCCGCCGCCCAGGACCATGCAATCGCCGCCATTTCCTCACCCTGATCGGGGGAGACCGCCTCCGCCGTCGCGCGCGAAGCGGGATCGCTGACTGCGATATGCCCGGCGTCGTGCAGCAGGTCCCCAGGCCAACCAAGGCGCTCGGGGTCGACGATCAGCCGTCCGCGGACCACGTCCATGCCCGGAAGCACCGTGGCGTGGGGCAGATCGGCAATCTCCACGGGGATGCCGACCCTCTCGACAAAGGCGAGGATCTTCGCGGTTACGGGCTGGTCGAACGGGCGCATGCGGCCAGCCTATCACAGCAAGGACGCGCGGGAATGACGTTGTTCGCGGTGGCGGGCCGGCCCGCGTCTATCCTGCATCCGCCGACGGATCGTAGCTGCCGAAGGTCCAGACGTTCCCCTCGCTATCACGCGCACTGTAGCTGCGGCCGCCATAGGATTGATCCTCCGGCGGCAGGACGATCTCGGCACCCGCGCTCCGTGCGGTCGCCGCGTGCCCGTCGACATCATCGAGCACGACGTAGATCGATTGCGTGACGGCACCGGCCTGGGTCGGCGTGCGCATGCGGACGGCCTCGGAAAACGGCGTCGGCACTGCGGATGACAGGATGATCATGTGCCCGTCTTTGATCAGCTGAGCGTGGGCGATCCGGTTCGGGTCGTCCGGATCGGCATAGACCGCGTGGCGGGTGAAGCCGAATGCGGCGCATAGAAAGGCGATGGCGGCGGGTGCATCGGCATAACGGAGCACCGGAATGATCGCGGGGGTAACGGGCATGGTGGTTTCTCCCAATTTGCTGCGGCTCCGAGATAGCGGCACCGGGGAAGCCGATCTTGAAGCTTTGCGTCACTCGCGGACGCCGCCGCCGTCTGGCAGAAGATGCCGGCGAAGCGCGGCCGGGGTCATGCTGGCATAGCGTGCGACCTCGCGGGTGAGGTGCGGCTGATCGGCATAGCCGGCGGCAACCGCGGCCTGGGCGAGCGGCAGCGCCGGGCCCGCCTGCAATCGCGCGGCAAAGCGTTCGAACCGGGCGAGGCCGGCATAGGTGCGCGGCTCAAGCCCTGTCGCCTGCTTGAAGGTTTCGGCCAGGCGCTTGCGGCTCCAGCCGAGTTCGGTCGCGATCGCCTCGACCCGCGCCCCGGCACGCAGGCGCCGGGCGATGTGCGCGATCGCCGGAGACGGGTCGGCGGCGGCGGCCAGCCGGTCGCCGATCAATGTGTCGAGCAGTGTCCAGCGCGCTTCGGCATCCACGACGTCCAGCAGCTTGTCTCCCAGGCGCAGCATGTCGAAGGCGGGCAAGTCGGAGAGCGGGACGATCCGGTCGGTGAGATCGGCTATGCTGGTGCCTGCCAGGCGCGCCAGTGTCGCCAGGGGGGCTTGGACGTGGACCCCGGCCATCGCGCCGGTGGAGCGCGACAGCGAGGTCGCCTGGGCCAGTCCCGCGATGAAGCCCTCACCAGCGCGCAGCCGGACCGCGTTTCCCTGCGCGTCGACCAGGTCGAGGTCGCTGGCCAGGTTGACGATCAGCGTGCCCCGCGTGCCGGCCAGCTCTCGGCGCGTATCGAACGAAGTGGTGCTTTCCGACCACCAGCCATAGCCACTGATCGCGTCGCGCAGATGCTCGGCGGGGGCGACATCAACCATGTGCCACCGGTCGTTGCCGTCGTCGAACTCACGGAGTCGGGTTGGCGTGCGCATGGCCCAGGATGCGGCGCGGGTCGCCGCCCGTCCAGAGTGTCCCGGAACCGGAGGTCCATGGTGGTTACGACGTCGGCCCCGACTGGTTACCGTAACCCGTCGGGGCGGTTGCCGCGTCTGGCTGGAGCGGTTACGTTCCTGCTCGTGAGGGCTGCTTCGCAATCAACCGCTCAGCGGCGTGACGGTTTCCGGTTCTTGGCCGGACACCCAGTACTGGATCTTACCGCAACGTTAACGGCGCGGGCAAGTGGCAGGGCGCTCGATCTGTTGGCGACGCCCGAGGATCTGCGGCGCTGGCTGATCAGCGCCGGGGTGGCGACTGCGGTGGACAAGGTGAGCCAGGCGGAGCTGGACAGCGCGCGGCGGTTGCGCGAGGCGTTCTTTGCCCTGGCGAGCGGTGCTGGTGGGAAGTGGGCGTTGGCGGCGGTGAACGCGGCTGCGGCGGGCGACGCCGCCGTGCCGGTACTGGATGCTGTAGGGCATGTGGTGCGCGAAGGAAGCGCGGGCGCACACCTGGCGGCGCTCGCGCGCGAAGCGGTCTTGCTGTTCGGGGGCGATGCTGCCGGGCGCGTGAAAGGGTGCGAAGGCGAGGGGTGCGGGACGGTGTTCCTGGACGCCTCACGCAAGGGCGATCGGCGCTGGTGCTCGATGCGCGGCTGTGGCAACCGCGCCAAGGTGGCGGCGTTTCGGAAGCGGGGGAAAGCGGGAAGCGCTTGACTTTGCGAGCCAGGTCGGCTTTGGGCGCCGCTTCGCGTTTGTGCGCGTGGGTTGTTGGCGGTGGCCCTGATCACCGCCTGGTCTGGGGTTCCGTCAAACGGCCCCTTAACGAACGAAGGAAGAGATTATGCGTCATCGTGTTGGCGGCCGTAAGCTGCAGCGTACCTCGGCTCACCGCCTGGCCCTGTTCCGCAACATGTCGGCCGCGCTGATCAAGCATGAGCAGATCACCACCACCGTCGCCAAGGCGAAGGAGCTTCGTCCCTATGTGGAGAAGCTGATCACGCTGGCGAAGAAGGGTGGCCTGTCCAATCGCCGTCTGGCGCATTCGCGCCTGCTCGACGACGCGCAGCTGGTGAAGCTGTTCGACGTGCTGGCGACCCGCTATGCCGATCGCGCCGGCGGCTATACCCGCATCATCAAGGCCGGCATCCGCAAGTCGGACGCCTCGCCGATGGCGATCATCGAGTTCGTCGACCGCGACGTGTCGGCCAAGGGCCAGGATTCGGGCCCGGTCTATAACGACGACGATTTCGCCGACGCCGCCTGATCGCTTCAGGACGTTGAGAAATTCGGGGGCGGCGGCACTGCGGTGCGGCCGCCCTTTTTCGTTCCGGGAGGCGGCGATGCGGCGTTGGGTGCTGGTGGCGGCGGTGGCGCTGGGCGGGTGCGGCGACAGCGGCCTGGCTGAGCGGCGCGCGGCGGCGGGGGCCGATCCCACGCTGGCCGACTATTTGCGGGTAAGCGATGCGGCGCGCGGAGGGCGGCTGTTCGGGCAATGTGCGGCGTGTCACACGGTCCGCGAGGGCGGGCCGGACCTGAACGGGCCCAACCTGCACGGCGTGGTGGGACGGAGAATCGCCGAGGGGCGGGCGCGGGTCGGCTACAGCGCGGCGTTGCAGGCGAAGCCGGGCGTGTGGACGCCCGAGGCGCTGGACGCGTGGCTGACCGCGCCGCAGCGCTTCGCCCCGGGGACCAGCATGCGGTTCGGCGGGATTGCCGATCCGCTCGACCGGGCGGACGTGATCGCGTTTCTGCGGGCGAACTAACCTCCAAGGCACTGGGAGGATTGCGAGCCAGACACACGAAAAGCGGTGACAAGCCCGGCGCTCGGCGGATAGCTTTCGGCGTACCTCATGCACCTGCCGACGAAAGGCCTTTGATGCGCCGCACCCTGTTTGCCCTTCCGCTTCTTTTCGTTTCTCCCGCACTTGCCCAGACCGCTTCGGAGCCTTCCGCACCCATGACCAAGCCCGCTTATCCGCAGACCCGCCGCGTCGACGTGGTGGAGCAGCAGTTCGGGGTGAAGGTCGCCGACCCGTATCGCTGGCTGGAGAACGACGTCCGCGGCGACAAGGAAGTCGCGGCCTGGGTGGCGGCGCAGAACCAGGTGACCAACGCCTATCTGGCGACGCTGCCCGGGCGCCAGCTGTTCGCGCAGCGGATCAAGACGCTGTTCAACTATGAGCGCTTCGGCGTGCCGGTGAAGAAGGGCGGGCGCTACTTCTATTCGCATAATAGCGGCCTGCAGAACCAGGCGGTGTTGTGGGTGCGCGACCAGCTGAACGGCCAGGGGCGCGTGCTGATCGACCCGAATGGCTGGTCGAAGGACGGGGCGACGGCGCTGGCCGAGTGGCTGCCCTCCGAGGACGGCAAGCTGCTGGCCTATTCGATCCAGGACGGAGGGACCGACTGGCGCACGATCAAGGTGCTGGATACCGCGACCGGCAAGGACACCGGCGACGAGATCGGCTGGGCCAAGTACACGATGGGGGTGTCCTGGGCGAAGGACGGCACCGGCTTCTTCTACTCGCGCTATCCCGAGCCGCCCGCCGCGGAGAAGTTTCAGGCCACCAGCGAGAACCAGAAGGTGTTCTTCCACAAGCTGGGCACGCCGCAGTCCGCCGACCGGCTGGTCTATGCGACTCCGGAGAACCCCAAGCTCGGCCATTATGCCGGGATCACCGACGATGGCCGGTATCTGGTGATCGGCACCACCGAAGGCACCGACAACCGCAACATGGTGCATGTCGTCGACCTGAGCGACCCCAGCTGGACGCCGCGGACGATCATCGGCCGGCTCGAGAACGACTGGAGCGCGATCGGCAACCAGGGCTCGCGGCTGTTCTTCTCGACCAATGCCGGCGCGCCGCGCGACCGGATCGTCAGCATCGACCTCAACGATCCGAGTCTGACGCCCAAGGAGATCGTGCCCGAGCAGAAGGAAACGCTGGCGGGCGCGTCGATCGTCGGCGGGCGGCTGGTGCTCAACTATATGGTCGACGCGAAGACCGAGGTGCGCCGCTACACGCTGGACGGCAAGGCCGAGGGTAAGGTGACCCTGCCGGGCATCGGCACCGCGAGCGGCTTTGGCGGGGAGGTGGACGATCCCGAGACCTTCTTCGCGTTCACCAGCTTCAACTATCCCACCACGATCTTCCGCTACGATGTGAAGACCGGCCAGGCGACGCCCTGGGCGCAGCCCAAGGTCGCGTTCGACCCCAGCCAGTACAAGGTCGAGCAGCGCTTCTTCGCGTCGAAGGACGGGACCAAGGTGCCGATGTTCGTGGTGCGCAAGGCGACCACCACCGGGCCGGCACCGACATTGCTGTGGGGCTATGGCGGGTTCAACGTGCCCTATACCCCCAGCTTCTCGGCGGCCCGGGTGGCGTGGATGGAGCAGGGCGGCGTGTTCGTGCTGGCCAACATCCGCGGCGGCGGCGAATATGGCAAGGCGTGGCACGATGGCGGACGACTGGCCAACAAGCAGAACGTGTTCGACGACTTCATCGGCGCGGGCGAGTATCTGATCCGCGAAGGCATCTCCGGCAAGAACCAGCTGGCGATCCAGGGCGGCTCCAATGGCGGGCTGCTGATCGGCGCGGTGGTCAACCAGCGGCCCGACCTGTTCGCGGCGGCGCTGCCGGCGGTGGGCGTGATGGACATGCTGCGCTTCGACCGGTTCACCGCGGGGCGCTATTGGGTCGACGATTATGGCTATCCGTCGAAGGAGGCCGACTTCAAGCGGCTCTACGCCTATTCGCCCTATCACAATATCAAGGGCGGGCGGGACTATCCGGCGATCCTGGTGACCACCGCGGACACCGACGATCGCGTCGTGCCCGGCCACAGCTTCAAATACACCGCCGCGCTGCAGGCGGCGGACATCGGCGACAAGCCGCACCTCGCCCGCATCGAGACACGCGCGGGACATGGCTCGGGCAAGCCGACCGACAAGATCATCGAGGAAACGTCGGACCTGTACGCCTTTGCCGCCAAGTGGACGGGCATGGACGTAAAGCCGCGCTGACCAGGCGCTGCTGCCGTTCGCTCCCGCGGGCGAACGGCAGCTTCCGCCACGCCTCGTCGTCCAGCACGGTCGAGGCGCTACCCGCGAGCCGGCCTTGTTTCGGCCTCAGCAAGCCCGCCCTCGGCCTGCGCGATAGCGGCGATCAAGGAGCATGAAGCTCGCCGTGACGCAGGTGAAGGCGAGCAGGAGCGCGAGCAGGGTTCGCCGGACTGCTTGCTCGATCACCGGCCATAGCGACTGCGCATGTGCCGCCTCGATCGTCAACGCGATCGCCTGCCCCACCACTGTCCCGATCAGCGCGATCGCCAGCACGCGCCAGAAGAAGAAGGCCAGACCACCCGAGATCACCGGGGGGCGCTCCAGATACCGCGAAACCACCAGGGCGGGATGGCCAAAGTCATCCAACGCGTCTTGCTCTTCGTCGCTGGTCAGCGGCCGCCCACGCACCAGCTCGGCGGCCTCGATCCGCTCGAGCAGCACGCCGCGCAGTTCGGCCAGGATGTCGGATCGCTGCGCGCGCGGCATCCAGAAGGACATCCGCTTCAGGTATCGGTCAAGGGCGGTCATCGGCTTTGCTCCCCGGTCAGTGCTTCGAGCCCAGCAGTCTGGCGACGCCATTCGCCGATCAGGGCCGCATAGGTCTCGGCGCCGACGGACGAGAGGCGGTAGAAGCGCTTGTTGCGCGACCCCTCCATTCGCCACTCGCTCGTCAACAGCGCCTGTTCTTCGAGCCGACGCAGCATGGGATAGAGCGCGCCTTCCTCTATCTCGACGCCGCCGCCGGCCAGGGCATCGCGCACCGCCGTGCCGTTCGCTTCCTCCCGCAGAACGGCGAGGACGGCGAGGACCAACGTGCCGCGTCGCAACTCCTGGCGCAGCGCGTCGGCGACAGGCCGCTTCGTGGGCGTTCCTCCGCTCAACGGGCTCTCGCCGCATTGGCTTTTACGGCCGAGACGATGGCCGCGCCTTTGCCGGCTGGCAGATCATGGCCCATGCCCTCGATCGTCATGAACCGCGCCCCGGCGATCGTGTCGGCAACCTCCTGGCCCGATTTAGGCGAGATCAGGGGATCGTCCCCACCGTGGATTACCAGCGTGGGGGTCTGGATCTTGGCCAGCCTCGGGCGGAGATCGCCAAGCACTAGCATCGCCGCGCCCTGCCGCGCGAAGCCGACCGGGTCCGCGTCGCGCGCGACGGTCCGTTCGATCAGCTGCCGCGCCGCGTCGGCATCGAAGCCGGATGCGCGGCCGGCGAGTGCGCGATAGCTGGCAAGCCGGCGGGCCAGCACCTGCGGCGCGCCATCGTTGGGGGACGGCTGCGGAATGGCGGACAGCGTCGCAGGATCAGCCGGCATCGGGATCTGGGGATTGCCCGAGTTCGCGGCGATGAGGTTGAGCGAGCGGACGCGTTCTGGCCGAGCCTCCGCAACGAGAGCGGCGATGGTGGCACCACCCGATATGCCGAGCAGGTCGGCGCGGGCGATCCCGAGCTGGTCGAGCAGCGCAACGGCGTCCTTCGCCATGTCGTCGGCGGTGTAGGGAAGATCCGGCTTCTTGCCGGCGCCGAGTGCCCCGAAAATTGCGGCCCAATCCGGAGAGCCCGCACGGGAAAAATGCGTCGAGGTGCCGGCGTCGCGATTGTCGAAGACGATGACGCGGAACCCGGCGCGGGCGAGGCGATCGATCAACTCGGGCGGCCACTCGATCAACTGCATGCCCGTCCCGGCGATCAGCAGCAGCGGCCGGCCCTTTGCCGGCCCGGCGATGCGATAGGCAAGTTGCACGCCGTTCGCCTGCACCAGCGCCGTCGCGGCCTGCCGATCCCCGGAAGCAGCGACAGCGGGCGAACAGGCAAGCGTGGTCGAAAGGCAGGCAAGGACAAGCAGTCGGTGCATGAGTGACACTCCGTTACTCTGACTGCATGCATTGCACAGTGTGCGTCGCACTGTCAACGGTCCGGCGCCTGGCGGAAGTCATGTTGCGGAAGCGGGGAGATGCGCGTCAGCGAAAAATCAGCACCTGCGCGAAACTGCGGCGGCAGCTAGCGCCCGCAAAGGGAGCCACCCGCAATTTGAACGAAGGCCCGCCTGAACCGCTTACGGCTCGAAAGTGGAAGATCTGACACCCACTCGCTTGCCGACGGTCAGCGGATTAGCTGGCAAAGTTGGATTTGCTTTGCTGGTATTCGCCGATGCTTGGTCTCTACGCCCCCGCTTGCCCCGCCACGAACCTGCGGCAGACAAGAACTTCGCCAACTTCACCTTCGTCCAAAGCGCCGCGGTTCCGCGCAAATGCGTGGGTTCTTCATCCAACCAAAAGGTTGGTTGATCCGCGGCTCTCGAGTCGGCGCCTGCCGTGCGGCGCGGCCGACTTTACAGACCGGCGCACCCTGCCTATCGGCCAGCCATGACGGTCGAGCACAGCGAATCCATCCTCATCGTCGATTTCGGCAGCCAGGTTACCCAGCTGATCGCGCGCCGCGTGCGCGAGGCCGGGGTCTATTCCGAGATCGCACCCTTCACCACTGCCCGCGAGGCGTTCGAGCGGATGAAGCCGCAGGGCGTGATCCTGTCGGGCTCGCCCGCTTCGGTGCTGACCGAAGGAAGCCCGCGCGTGCCCCAGGAGATCTTCGATTCCGGGCTGCCGGTGCTGGGCATCTGCTATGGCCAGCAGACCATGACTCACCAGCTCGGCGGCGACGTGGTGCTGGGGGATTCGGGCGAATTCGGCCAGGCGTTCGTCGACGTGGTCGACGATTGCGAGCTGTTCGACGGGCTGTGGCAGGTCGGCGAGAAGCACCAGGTGTGGATGAGCCATGGCGACAAGGTGACCGCGCTCGCGCCCGGCTTCCGCGCGGTGGCGACCAGCCCGGGCGCGCCGCATGCGGTGATCGCCAACGACGCCAAGCGCTATTATGCGATGCAGTTCCACCCCGAGGTGGTGCACACGCCCGACGGCGCGCGACTGCTGGCCAATTTCGTCCGGCACGTGTGCGGGCTGAAGGGCGAGTGGACGATGGCGGAGTTCCGCGCCGCCAAGATTGCCGAGATCCGCGCGCAGGTGGGCAGCGGCCGCGTGATCTGCGGGCTGTCGGGCGGCGTCGACTCCGCGGTTGCGGCGGTGCTGATCCATGAGGCGATCGGCGAGCAGCTGACGTGCGTGTTCGTCGATCATGGCCTGATGCGCAGCGGCGAGGCCGATCAGGTCGTCAGCCTGTTTCGCGGGCATTACAACATCCCGCTCGTCCATGTGAACGCCGAGACGCTGTTCCTGAACGGGCTTGCCGGGCTCACCGATCCCGAGGCCAAGCGCAAGTTCATCGGCAAGACCTTCATCGAAGTGTTCGAGGATGAAGCCAAGAAGATCGGTGGCGCCGACTTCCTGGCGCAGGGCACGCTGTATCCCGACGTGATCGAGAGCGTGAGCTTCACCGGCGGGCCGAGCGTGACGATCAAGAGCCACCACAATGTCGGCGGGCTGCCCGAGCGCATGAACATGAAGCTGGTCGAGCCGCTGCGCGAGCTGTTCAAGGACGAGGTCCGCGAACTCGGCCGCGAGCTGGGGCTGCCCGACATCTTCGTCGGACGGCACCCGTTCCCGGGCCCCGGCCTGGCGATCCGCATTCCCGGCGAAGTCACCAAGGAACGCTGCGACATCCTGCGCAAGGCCGATGCGATCTACCTCGAGGAGATCCGCAACGCCGGGCTGTACGATGCGATCTGGCAGGCGTTCGCGGTGCTGCTGCCGGTGCGCAGCGTCGGCGTGATGGGCGATGGCCGGACCTATGACAGCGTGCTGGCGCTGCGGGCGGTGACTTCGACCGATGGGATGACCGCGGTCGCGTTCCAGTTCCCCGGCGACTTTCTGCCGCGGGTGGCGACGCGGATCGTCAACGAAGTGCGCGGCGTCAACCGGGTGACCTACGACTACACGTCGAAGCCGCCCGGTACGATCGAATGGGAATGATCTGACCTCCGGTACAGGCCGGCACTGGGAGGCAATACGCTACGGAAAAGCCCGCAGAAATGCGGGCTTTTTTCGTCTGGGGGATACAACTGTAAGCGCCCGGTCTCGATTGTGTCTCTCAATAACCCGCCCTTCCGCTTCCGCTCAATAGTCGCCGCTCGGCTCATGCACCCTGGCGATCGAAAGCAGTCCGCTGGCCCTACCAAAACTTGGAATGTTTCGGCCACGACCCAGCCTCGGCCGCCGCGATCACTTGCGCCACTGTGATCGGCGTTCGTCTTCGTGCGGTCTTTCGTGAAACCCAATACCATCCTGCCACTAGCGCGAGCACCAGCAAGACAACCGGCGAGGCCCAAAATGCGAGCACCGCTACGGCAAGGGAGAAGAAAAGATATAACACGCCGCACCCTGCCGCAAGGCGAGGTTCGAAGTGGCTAACCCATTCCCGGTGCAGGTGCCGTAGGTCGGTTCCGAACTGACAATGCAAAAGCGCTAAGAATTCCGCAGCCTCGCGCTCGCTCATGCCAAGATCTTCACAGAGCCGGTGTGGCAAGTCGATCTCTTCACTAGATGTGCTTCGATGAGCCGCCAGGAGGCTAACCACCTTAGATGCGATCGGCTGATCTATCATGTTTCTAATTATCACAGACAAATGGAGGCTCGGCAACGACCGCAAGCCATCGCCCCTCCGCGCACAATCCACAAGCCGAGGCGGGAAAGCAATTAATGGAGAATATACCTCTTGGCGTCATGTATCAGCGTAGGAGGGGATCGATGACACCTCTAGGATTTCTGGTTTTCGGCGGTTTGGGACTCCTGGTTTGGGCGCTACTTCCATCTTCGAACCGTAGTGCTCAATCAGCCGCTGGCTGTGCGGCTCTTTCCTTTTTGCTTGGCCCGCTTGCCCTGCTTGCTGGAATCGCCTTCCTCTTCATGGTCGCTGTGGCCGCAGGGCAGGGCTAGGGCCAAGTTCTGCTCCATTGAACAAGCGCGAAGCGACGGAAGGTGAGCGTCAGCTTTTGAAGATTGACGCTCTGAAGCCGCCATTCCGCTTTCCAACCGCGTAAAGACGTCCGAACCGCTGGTGCGGCGC
The DNA here is from genome assembly GCF_021513175.1 of Sphingomonas sp. S2-65. Lineage (NCBI taxonomy): Bacteria > Pseudomonadati > Pseudomonadota > Alphaproteobacteria > Sphingomonadales > Sphingomonadaceae > Sphingomonas > Sphingomonas sp. S2-65. The sequence goes on from NZ_CP090953.1 coordinate 3,660,712, forward strand.
CCGGATAGCGGCTGTCGGATTGATGTGAATGAGCGTCCGGAGTTGGGGAGCTGAAAGGGTGGTCTGGACGACCGATTGTGGGCCGGCTCAGATCTCCGTGCGCTCGGCCAATTCCAAAGCGTCCTCTACGTCAACGCCCAGGTAACGCACGGTGCTGTCTATCTTGGCATGGTCGGTCTCGATGTAGCTAAGCCCGCTACTACGAGCGAGAGCGCCGCGTGTTCGAGCCGTGCTCCCCCGGTTGGTAAGCCACCGTCGAGCGCGAGCGTCGCCATACCGTGCACGGCCGACCAGCAGGCGAGTGTCGCAGCAGGACGACGAGCAGCGGCTCGCTCGGCGCAAGGCGGAACACTTCGAGTCCGAAAGGCAGCAGCACGCCCGCCAGCATCGCCGACGCGATCGAGGCGGGGATCGCCGTGGCGAGCCGCGCGAGCGCGGGGATCGCGCCGAGCATCGCGGTCATCAGCCCGGCAGCGAGGAACACGCCGCACGCGACCGGCCAGGAGAGCGGCTGCGCCGTCGCCAGCAGCGCTGCTCCAGGCGTCGACCAGGCGAGCACCACCGGGATGCGGAGCCGGAAGGAAAGCGCAGCGCCGGCGATCGCGATGCCGAGGCACAAGGCGGTCACTGCGGACCCGGTCTGATCGACCGATGCGCCGAGATTGGCCATTGCCTGGATGACCAGCGCGATCGTGCCGCCAAAACCCAGCGCGGCGGCGACGAGCGCCGAGGACCAGGCGGAGAGGGGAAGGAGGGATCGAAGCATGGGGCGCCCTCTTGTCATCGTCTTCGAACGGCAAACAGGCGGACGAGGATGGCTCCTCGTCCGCCTGCGATGGTCAGCTTAGGGAGCTGGCGTCAGCCGGCCTTGCGCGCGGACTCCCTGGCCGCTTGGTCGATCACGTCGGCGACGACCTTGGGTTGGGTCTTGAAGACCGCGTGGCTTGCCTTCACCTCCACCGTCGCCGCGGCGATCCGCTTGGCCATCGAACGCAGCATCTTGAGGTCGAACGCCTTGTCGTCGGTGGCGATCACGGCCCAGCTCGGGCGGCTGCGCCAGGCCGCATGCTCGAGCTTGGTGCCGAAGGCCGACATGCGGATCGGCACCTGCGAGTCGCGCATGAAGGCGGCGTCGGCGTCGCTCGTGTCGGCGGCGAAGCCGGCCTTGAATTGCGCGGGCAGGACGAAACCGAACCCGTCACCATGCGTGTCGAGCTTGAACTCGGGCGGGGTGGTGAAGCCGTCATATTGCTGCGCGGTGCTCTCGCCCGCATCCGGAGAGAGTGCGGAGACATAGACGAGCCCGGCAACCTTGGGGTGGACGCCCGCTTCGGTGATCACGGTGCCGCCCCAGCTATGGCCGACGAGGATGGCCGGGCCGTCCTGGCGGTCGAGCGCGCGCTGGGTCGCCGCGACATCGTCGGCCAGCGACGTGAGCGGGTTCTGCACCACCGTGACGCGATAGCCGCGCTTGGTGAGGTTGTCATAGACCCCGCGCCAGCCAGAACCATCGGCAAAGGCGCCATGGACAAGGACGACGTTCTTCACTGCCTGTTCCTGCGGCAGCGACTGGCTGGTCTGGGCCTGGGCGGCGGTAGCGAGGCCCGCAGCGACGGTTACGGTGGCGGCGAAGGTCAGAATGTTACGAAGCATGATCATGTCCTTTCTTGGGTTCAGGCGGCGAGGAAGACGCGGACCGCGAGGCCGTTCCGCGTCAGGTGGGAATAGGGGCACACGACGCCGGCCTCTTCGATCAGGTCGGCGGCGAGGGCGGGCTCGATCTCGGGGAGAGTGACGGCAAGCGCGACGTCTAGGCCGAAGCCGGTGCCGTCCTCACGCATCCCGATCCCGACGGTGGCGGCGACGTTGGTTTCGGCGGTCAGCTCCAGCTTGTGGCGGCGGGCGACGAACTTGACTGCGCCCAGGAACGAGGCGGCATAACCGCAGGCGAAGAGCTGTTCGACGTTGGCGCCCTGGCCAGCGGGGCCGCCGAGTTCCTTCGGCGTCATCAAGGCGAAAGCCAGTGCGCCGTCATCGGTCATGGCATGACCGGTTCGGCCACCGGTCGCAGAAGCGCGGGCTCGATACAGGATGTCCATCCACCATCTCCAATGCTGCGATAACGTTTATCGCGATATATGTATCGATGATCCGGATGGACTTGTCTAGGATAATGTTTATCGCGATATTAGAGACTTGCGCGATTTTCGCGCGCGTTCGAGGATTTTCCATGACCGACCCTGCCGGCCCGGTGCCGCTCGACGACCAGCTTTGCTATGCGGTGTATTCCGCGGCCATGGCGATCCAGCGGCTGTACAAGCCGCTGCTCGACCGGCTGGGGCTGACCTACCCGCAGTATCTGGTGCTCAACGTCCTGTGGGCGAAAGATGGCCAGACCGTGGGCGGGATCGCGGAGCAGCTGGCGCTGGAATCGAGCACGCTCACGCCGCTGCTCAAGCGGCTCGAAGCGGCAGGGCTGGTGCGCCGATCGCGCAATCCGCGGAACGAGCGGCAGGTGCTGGTGTCGCTCACCGCGAAGGGCCGCGACCTACGGCAGGATGCGGGCTGCCTGGCCGACGCGCTGCTCGCCGGATCGGGCCAGACCGCGGCCGAGCTGGGTTCGCTCAACCAGAGCACCCGGCAGCTTCGCGACTCACTGTACGGGCATATCGGTGCATGGTCGCGGGGTGGCGTCGACGAGGTGTGACGCGTCAGTCCTTGGGACTGGCTTCGCGCTGCCCTTCGCCGCCGCGCTTGCGGGCTTCGCGCCCGGCTGCAGGCGTCGATCTGCGAGCCTGGCGGTCGAACGCGCGGAGACGCACTTCGTCGGAGGCGAGCGCGGCTAGCGCCTGGATGATCTGCGATTCGCGCGCATCCAGCTGGCGGGCCTTATAGTCGATCACGCATAGCGACCCGACTACGAAGCCGTTTTCGTCGGTGACCGGCGCGCCGGCGTAGAAGCGGAAGCCGGGGGCGCCGGTCACCGCGGGATTTTCGGCGAAACGCGGATCGCTTGCCAAATCCTCGACGCTGAAGACCTCACGTTGCGTGATCGTGTGGTTGCAGAATGCCCAGCTCCGAGGCGTTTCGGGCAGATCGAGGCCGACGCGCGACTTGAACCATTGCCGCGTCGGCGTGAGCAGGGTCATCAGTGCGATCGGTGCCTGCAGGCTCTCCGCAGCGAGCCAAGTCAGCCGATCGAACGCCTCTTCGGGCGCGGTGTCTAGCAGGCCGGCGCGCTCGAGCGCGATCAGCCGCTGCTTCTCGTTAAGCGCGATCGGGAAGGGCAGGTCGCCGCCATCAAGCGTGGCGCCGCCGTCCGCCTGCAGCGCCTGGCGGATCGCGTCCCGTGCCGCTTCCGGAGTATCGACGCGCACCACCCGCGCGGGCAGCTTGGCGGCGTGGCTCGCCTCGCTGCCGACGGTGAAGATCCGGCTATGCCCGAGCGCCGGATTGCCCGCCAGGCTGCGCAATAGCGACGCGTGATCGACGCCCGTGTCCGCGACGTCCGCGATGATCGCGTGCGGCCTGAGCGAGCCAACCGCCACCAGCGCGGCGAGGACGTCCTCGAAGATCTCGACTGCGAACTCACCCAGCTTCGCGAAGATCTGCCTGTACTCGGAGGCTTGCGCGCTCGGGCAGATCACGACGATCACCGCGGAGGGCTGGGGAAGGGGATCGTTCGCTTGTCCGTCGATCACAGCCATCACGTCGGTGCGGTACACGCGACGATGCCCGCCGGGGGTCTTCCACGACGGAATCGACCCGCCCTCGATCAGCAGCTGGGCGGTGCGGATCGAGACGCCGAGCAGCTTCGCGGTGTCCGCGGTCGTCAGAATGTCCTTTTCGGCCGTCGCCATCGCTCTCTCAGTCCCAGTTCGCGAAGCCATGCGCCCTCGCCGCGCCTGCCTAGCACAGCGCTTGCGCACTGCGAAAAGCATGTGTGTTCAGACGATCTCGACAATCGACCGCTGCACGGATTGCCTATCAGGGTCGTCAGAATAGCGGCTCCACCGTGGCATTCAGCGTGTAGCCAAAGCCTCGCTCGGTCCTGATCAGCTGTGGCGCCGACGGATCGGTCTGCAGCTTGCGCCGCAGCCGCAGTACCTGAACGTCGATGCTACGATCGAAGATGTCCTCGTCGGCACGCGTTCCATGCATCAGCTGGACGCGCGATAGTGGCCGGCCCGGAGCGCCGAGAAAGACGCCGAGCAACGCGTATTCCTTCTTGGTCAGCGGGACGAGTTCGCCCTGGGGCGAGCGAAGCTCACGCGTGGCATGGCGCAGCTCCCAGCCATCGAACCGATAGCCGCCGCGACGTGGTTGGACGACGAGGCGGCCGAGTTCCTGCCGTCGGAGAATCGCCCGGGCGCGCGCCAGGAACTCGTGCGGATTGAGCGGCCCGCACAGCACGTCGTCTGCGCCGAGCTCGAGCGCCACTATGCGGGTGACGCCGTCGCCCAAGTCATTGCCATAGAGCACGACCGGCACATGCGACTGGCCGCGGATCTGACGTAGCATGTCGAGACCGACCGTGGTTTCCAGCCGCGCATGGAGCGCGATGAGGCTGAGGTCCTTGCTCTGCAGGTGGCGCGTCACGTCGCGCTGGCCGCATCCGATCGCCGCCCAGTCGCGGTCTCTCAGATGGTCGATGATTGTGTCCCGCATCCGCGCGTCCTCGTCGATGACGAGGACGCGGCCGAAGTGGCTCGGGCGGATCGGCGCGGATGGCGGCGTCGTGAAGAGGCTGGTGCCGGAACGGTACATGGTTTCAGTCTCCCGATCTGAGCGCGGCCGCGACCGGCCCGACCTGCGCACCGATGGCGCAGGCAGGCCTGCCGTGGCGGCGCAGGAGTCAGAGTTGGTGCGCGGCGCGGATCATCTCGGCGGCGCGCTCGCCGATGATGGCGCAAGGCGCCTGGGTGTTGCCGGTTGTGACGCGCGGCATGATCGACCCGTCGGCGATGCGCAGTCCGTCAATGCCATAGACCTTGAGCGAGGCGTCGACGACCGACATCGCGTCGCGGCCCATCTTGGCGGTGCAGGTCTGGTGCCAATAAGTGACAGCCGCATCGCGGACATAGTCCTTGAGTGCCTCGCCTTCCAGACTCCCCGGCATGACCTCTCCCTTGACGTGAGGGCGGAACGCCTGCGCATTGCCCAAGTCGCGGCACAGCTGAACACAGGCCAACGCTGCGCGCATGTCGTCCGGATCGGACATCATGTTGGCGTCGATCTGCAGCGGGGCGAACGGGTCCGAACTGCGCAGCCGCAGCCGGCCTCGGCTGCTCGGCCGCGCAAGGCCGGCGAACATCGTCCAGCCGTGGTCTGGCACGCCGCGTGCCACTGTCCGGTCGCTCGGCACCGGGAACTCGACCTGGCAGAACAGCAGGTCGGGCGATTCCAGCTCCGGTCGGCTCTTCCAATATAGAGTCGCCTCGCTGCCGCTGTTCCGCGGGGCGATCGGTTCCTGATATTCCCAGATACAACCGAACGAGACATGGTCCTGAAGGTTCTGGCCGACACCGGGGAGATGCTGGATGACCGGGATACCGACGCGGTTCAGCTCACCTTCGTGACCGATGCCGGAATGCATCAGCACCTTGGGAGTCTGCATCGCGCCGAGCGAAAGGATCACCTCCATCCGCGCGCCAATGGTGCGCACGTCGTTGCCGCGAAGGATCTCGACACCGGTCGCGCGATTGCCTTCCAGGGTGACGCGGAGAACGGTGGTGCCGGTCAGCACAGTCAGGTTCGGGCGGTCGAGCAGGGGCTGGACATAGGCGCGGAACAACGAGTGACGCCGGCTGTCGCGCACAATCATGTCGCTGATCGCCGCGCCGCCCAAGCCTTCCATCATCCGCCCATTCGGGCTGTCGAAGGTCGGGATGCCAATCTCGCGGGCTGCGTCGAGCATGGTCCGTGCGATCGGGCTCGGATCAACCGCGGGCTGCACCCAGACCGGACCGGAGGTGCCGCGATACTCCGGGTCGGGCGCGCCCTGCCAATTCTCGATGCGGCGGTAGAGGTCGAGAACGTTCCGGTAGCCCCAAGCGTCGTCCCCCGCCTCCGCGGCGAAATAGTCCCAATCGCTGCGATGGCCGCGCGCCCAAACCATCACGTTGACGCTCGAGCCGCCGCCGAGCACCTTGCCCATCGACATCGGCAGGGCGCGGCCGTTCAGATGCGGGTTGGGTTCGGCCTGAAACCCCCAGTCACGCTCGCTGCCCAGATTGGTCGGCCATTGCGCCGGGTCGAGCACCTGCTCCACCTCGTCGCTGCCGCCCGCTTCGATGAGCAGCACCTGCACGTCGGGGTTCTCCGCCAACCGGCGTGCCGTGACGGAGCCGGACGCGCCGGCACCGCAGACAATGAAGTCATAGCTGGGCTTCAGATCGGCGGTCAGCCGGGCTTGGTTTTCCTGCGCCGCTCGGGCGAAGTCGTGGGCATCAGTCGCGTTTGCCATCGGTATCTCCTTTCGAATTTCGATCGCCAGACGTGAGCCGCAGAAGACCGGCGCCGCTGGCGCGGGTGCGCACAAGCAGCGGCGGTCGAAACCGGACCTCATCCAGACGTGTGTCGCCGCATTCGCTCAGATGCGCTTAGGCATCAGGATCGAGTGCAGCACCCGAAGCGCTTTGATCAGCACCGTTCGGACAACGTCTTTCTATCAAATATATCAAATATAGCAAATAAGATAATTTTACAGAATTGCAGGGGCTTGCGCGAAATTGGTGATGGAGCCGCCTTGGAGCGAAGCCGCCGGGGCGCTCCGAACCGCTGTTTCAACCCTAACGATCTCCGTTTCTCACGAAGCGCAATCGCAACTGCCGAACGTGAAGGGGCCTGGGTGGGGCATCTTTTCAGTATCGGAGCATTCAAATGAGAACAGTAGCAGGTCTTACCGCCGCGTTTGTCGCGGCAACGATGGCCGCGGGTGTCGCCGCAGCGAAGCCCGTCGATTCCAGCCACGAGGCTCACATCGTAGTACGGACGAACGATCTCGACCTTACGACGCGGCATGGGCAGAAGCGGCTGGACCGGCGGATCCGCGCCGCCGCTGCCGCCGTATGTCCGGCGGCCGATATTGTGCACCCGTTGAGCCCGACGATGGCATGCCGGCGCGAAGCGTATCGCAGCGCCGTGGTCCAGCGTGATCGCGTGATCGCCAAGGCTGTCCGTGTCTGCAACGCCGTTCGCCCGCCTTATGCAGGCGAACCGAGCCGCACCAATCAAGGGCGGGGCGAGACGATCGGGGAGGAGTTCGGCCCGCCGGTCGGCTGACCTGGGATCTCGCGCCGAAGAGCTGGTCGGTCGTCGCAGACGTGCCGGCCAGCCTTTCGGCGTGTTGAAGCGGCTCCCGATGTTTCTCGGTGCCGTTCAGGATGCTGCTTCATTCAGCCCGGGAACGGGTCGTCAGGATCGCGATCGCGAGCAGGCCCCCGATCATGCCGACATGCTCGGTCGCGGTGTGGAACGCGATCGTCCTGAACGGGTCCTCGGCGATTGCCCAGAAACGGTGCACCAGAACGATCGTGAGCCCGGTGAACACGCCGAGGGCGCCGGCCCCGAGCCAGGCGTACCGGCCCAGGATGATGAGCATCGATCCCCCGAGCTGGACGATCACCGTCGCGATGTTGAACGCCGGGGCGGGCTCCAGGCCGAAATGCGCCATCTCGGCGACACCCGCCGTGAAGTTGATGATTTTCGCGAGGCCGCTTTCCCAGAAGGGAAAGGTCAGCACGATACGGGCGATCATCTCGACCATCGGCAGTTTCAACAGACGTTCGACCACGGTATTCATCGACAGCTCCGTTGTTGTCCGAGCCTGCTCCATGTTGTTTTCTTGTTTGAGGGCCAGCCGCTCGCGCCGGCGGCGTTCGCGTTGCGCTTCGATCTCCACCATCAGCGTGATCGACGCGGAGGAGGGGTAGAGGGCGCAACCGGCCGCCGCCATCGACTCGATCAATAGCGACAGGAAGGACGGCGGGCGCTCGGGCTTGTCTTCGGTTTCCATGCGGAGAGCTTGTTCGTGCCGCAACGCGATCGAATTACCGCCACAGGCGCCCGCGCTACCGTCGTAACCCGCCGGCGTGTCAGCCACCGCGGCGTTCCGGAAGGATCACCTCAAGATCGGTATAGCCGTGGATGAAGGTGGAAAAGGTCCGCCCCGGCGGCTGCAACACTTCGATCCGCGGAAAGCGCTTCAGGATTTCTTCCCAAAGCGTACGCACCTGCAACTCGGCCAGCCGCGCGCCCACGCAGCGGTGGATGCCCGCGCCAAAGGCAAGATGCCGCCGCGCATTGGGCCGATCGAGCACGAACGAGTCTGCCTGCTCGAACATCGTGTCGTCGCGATTCGCCGCCAGATACCACAGGACGACCTTGTCGCCCTTGGCGATCTGGCGGCCGCCCAGCTTGGCGTCGCGTGTAGCGGTGCGGCGCATATGCGCGATCGGGGTCTGCCACCGCAGCAGCTCGGGCGTCAGTCCCGCGATCAGGCCCGGCTGCGCACGCAGGCGCTCGAGTTGCTCGGGAAAGCGGTCGAACGCGACGACGCTGCCGGTGATACTGTTTCGTGTCGTGTCGTTGCCGCCGACGATCAGCAGCAGCAGGGTGCCGTGCAGCTCGGTGGGCGCCATATCGCGCGTCTCCGGCTGGCTCGCCAGCATCGAGATGAGGTCGTTGCCGGCGGGTCGTTGCAGCCGCTCGGCCCAGATCGCATCGAAGGCGGTGAAACATTCCTGCATGACGCGCAGCTTGTCCGCGAGCGTGGGGAAGGCGGGCGTGCCGACCAGCGCCACCATCGCCTCCGACCAGCGGATCAGGTCGCGCGATCGCTCCTGCGGATAGCCGAGCAGCAGGGCCAGCGTCCGCGCGGTGAGTTCCACTGATACGCGATCCACCCAGTCGAAGGGCTCGTTGACGGGTAGGGCATCGAGGATATCCGCCGACCAGCGCCGAAGCTGGTCCGCCATCGCTCCTAGCCGGTCGGGAGAAAAGGCTGGCGCGACGATCTTGCGCTGCTCGGTATGGCGCGGCGGATCCATCGCCAGGAACGAGGGCAGGAATTGCGGTTGGTCCTGGTGGGACGCGATCGTGAACCCGCCGTTCGCGTGATCCGACGAGAAGGTCGCGGGATCAAGCTCGACCGCCTCGATGTCGGCCAGCCGGGTCACCGACCAATAGGCGCCGTAATGGCCGTCGGCGCAATAATGCACCGGCGCTTCGCGGCGCAGCCGCTCGAAATAGCGCGGCGCCAGCCCGAGCTGAAACAGCCGCGGCTGCGCCACATCGAGCGAGTCGATCGGAAGCGACGCGAGATCCTGCTCGAACGTGCTGGTGTCGATGGCGTCTTTTTCGGTTCCGTGCATGCAGCGCTCCTCGCAGATGGAAGCTGCGAGGTGATCCGCTGGGGCTGACCCGGCATTTCAGGACCACGGCTTCGGGTTACGAATGCAGTGTTGCCCGGGTGGTTAGGGCAGGCGACCCAGCACGAAGGTTGCGATCGGGGCGATATCGATCTCGACATCGCGATAGCCGCGTGCGCGCAGCATCGTCTCCAGCTCAGAAGGCTCGGTGACCTCACCCCCGCTACGCAGCGTCCGCAGCGCCGCCATCACCGCCAGGAACGGATCGTCGGGCGCGGTGTAGAGCGCCGCGACGATCGAAGCGCCGCCTCGCGACGCTGCAACGATGCGGTCCAGCGCCTGTTCGAGGACGGCGCGCGACAGGAACATGGTCGGCAGCCAGACCAGCGTGTACCGTGGCCGCGACGGAAGGGCGGTGACGTCCAGATCGGACAGGCGGATGCGATCGCCATAGGGGCTGGCGGCGATATTCTGCCGCGCCAGAGCAAGCGCGGGCTGCCACAGATCGATCGCATCGACCTCGAGATCGGGACAGGCCTCCGCGGCTTTTAGTGCGATGCCGCCGCCGCCCGTGCCGACATCGAGGAACACGCCGTTCAACGCCCCTCGCAGGGCCGGACGCGTTTCAGCAAGGGCGAGGATGCGGGTGAACGCAGCGCTTGATGCTCGTGTCGTCGCTTGAAGAAGGTCGGCGTCCTCGACCTTCCAGGTGGTCGCTCGTTCAGGATGGCGGAGCAATTCGCTGCTCTCCGCAATCGCCATCTCAATCGAGACAAGCAGCGCATGCGCGTCGGCAGCGCTCAACGTCGCCAGGTCCTCACCGAGGGCCATCTCGGCACCGTGACGTATCAACTCGGCAACGCTCGGCGCGACGTCCAGATCGGCTCGCAGCTTGAGCGACGCTCCGATCACTGCGATCATTCTGGTTGAGCGGCGGAGCTCGTCGATGCAGTCCTGAATGCTCTGTTCCATAAGCCGAACCCTAATTGTGACCGGCAGGTTCTGCGCTCGAATGGGTTTCGGCTGAGCTTCGGGATGGCTGTTATCGTTACAGACGAAATACTGTTGTGACACCCGCAATCATTTTGAGTGAGGGCGTACGCTCGCGTCCGGCATTGCAGGCGAACCGGGGACGCTACACGCATCCCCGGCCCGCTTGCGAATGACCCGGCGTCAGTAGGCCGACAGGCGAGAGCGGCGCGAGTTGTGGCCGCCATTTCGGTAGAGGATGTCGGAGACCGCCTCGGACGACACGCCGCCGGCGTTTGTGTCCACCGAAACCAGCACGCCGCCCTGACCGAGATGCGTGCCGTAATAATCGGCATCGTCGTGGTCGATGCCGTGTTTGCCCAGCGTTTCGTTCAAGGTGCCTGCCGCGGCCCCGGCAGCGGCGCCGATCGCCATTGCACCGGGAACAGCCGACGCTGCGATAGCACCTGCAGCGACGAGAGGGCCGACGCCGGGGATCGCCAGCGCCGCGACGGCGAGGCCGGCGCCCAGCGCGCCGCCGCCCAGAATACCGCGCGCGACGCTGCCATGATCCTCGTCGGTGACGGCACCGTCGGCATCCGCCGTGGTGGTGACGCCGCCGCGCTGCGTGACGACCGAGAACGCTTGCTCGGGCACGCCGGCGTCGCGAAGATCGGCGACGGCGCGCTGCGCTGCTGCCTCGGTATCGAAAATGGCCGAAGCCGTTTGGGTGTTCATGGTGTTATGTCCTTTGATCAGCGAACCGAACCGCGGCGAACCAGGTTGATGATGGCGAGCAGCACGACCGCGCCGACCAGCGACACGAGCACCGACTGGATGCTGATCTCGCCACTGGTGATCGGCGCGCCGCCGATAAGCGGGGTCACGATGAAGCCGGCGAGCAGGGCGCCGACGATACCGACGACGATGTTGAGAAAGATGCCCTGCTGACCGTCGGTACGCATGATCATGCTGGCGACCCAGCCGATCAGGCCGCCGACAACAAGAAGTAAGATGAGGCCCATGGCCGTTCCTTCCGCATGGTGGATAACAGGGCTCAGAACGGAGGAGTGCCTGGCTAGGTTCAAAAAGGCGGTGCTTCCCGAGGCCGGTAGCTAGTGCGCCAGTACTAGTCGGGGTGGTGCTTGCCCCGGGAACTCGGGCAGGAGTGCCGGGTTGGACATCGATGCCAGCGACCACCGCCTCTGCGCACCGGCAGCCGAACCTGCGTCACCTGGAACAGCTGATGGCGCAACTTCTCGACGGCGTGATCCTGCTCGACCCGAGCGGGGTGATCCTGAGCGCTAATGCCGCGGCGCTCGAAATGCATGGCGTTCATCGCCTGGAGGATCTGGGTGGGACGGCCGAGGGCTATGCCCGGCGTTTCACGCTGTGGGCGGCCGACCACCGCCGGCTGAAGCAACGGGAGTACCCGCTGTTCAAGGTGCTGGCCGGCGAGGCTATCCCGGACATGGTGGTCGAAGTGGCGCCCGCGGGCGAGGACCAGGCGCGCTGGGTGCATCAGGCGCGCGATGTCACGATGGACGTGGACGGCGGCGAGCCGGATTATCTCGCCATCGTGCTCAGCGACGTGTCCGAGCGGCATGATGCGGAAGCGCGGTTCAGCGCGATGTTCCGGGCCAATCCCGCGCCGGCGATCATCGTGCGGCAACGGGATCTTCGGCTCCTTCAGGCCAATGACGGCTTCCTCGCTTTGACCGGGTTCGAGCCGCAGCAACTTGTCGGCCGCTCGCTATTCAGCCTCGACCTGCTGGGCGGCCTGCCCGACAGCTCGGCGGTGCGGCAGCAGATGGAGGGCGGCGAGATCATCTCCCAAGCCGAGGCCGAACTGCTCGTGGCCGACGGATCGCGGCGGCTGGTGCTGTTCGCCGGCCAGCCGATCGACGTCATGGGCGAGGATGCGCTGCTGCTCACCTTCGCCGACCTTCAGCCCAGGCGGGAAGCCGAGCAGTCGCTCGTCGCCAGCGAGCGGCATCTGCAGGCGGTGTTCGAGATGGCGCCGGTGGCGATGGCGATCACCCGCGATGTCGATCACCGCATCACCAGCGTAAACGCCGCTTTTCGCCAGCTCACCGGCCATGAGGGCGATCTCGCGCTGGGCCATACCGCGGACGAGCTGGGGCTGTGGCAAAGGGCGGAGGAGGGCGCGGCGGTAGAGGGAGAGGTGCGCCGGCACGGCTCGGTTCGGGGCCGCGACGCCAGCCTGGTTTCGCGGTCGCAGGTGCCGGTGGACTGCATCGTCTCGGCCGAGACGATCCACGTCCATGGCGCGCCTTGCGTACTCTGGGTCTACGAAGATGTGACCGAGCGCCGCAGGAGCGAGGCGGAGCTCGGCGAAGCGATCGAGGAGGCACTGAAGGACGCGAGTTGGCTCAGCCGCTCCATCCTGGACAGGCTGGCGCGGCTGCGCAGGCCCGCGCCGCATCACGCCACGACCGAATTGAGCCCGCGCGAGCGCGAAATCCTCGACCTGATCTGCGACGATCTCGATGACAGCGCCATTGCCGACCGGCTGGCGATCGCGCGCAACACGGTGCGGAACCATGTCGCGCGCATCTACGCCAAGATCGGCACGAACAGGCGCAGCGGCGCCGTCGTCTGGGGCCGGGAGCGTGGCATGGGTTCCAAGCGGGACTGAGGGCCAGGCAGCACGCCGACCAGCGCGGTCCCGGTGCCGTGCGGAGGAAAGAAAGCGGATGTTCTTCGTTGCGACCGTGCGTCCAATTTTTCGCGGGGTTCTGCATGAAGAAGTATCCGGCAAGCGTCGCAGTCATCGGCGTGATCCTCCTTCTTGCGGGGTTGGCGCTTCGCCTGACCAATGGGCCGCCCGCTGCCGATCCGATAAGCGTCGCGCAGTGTGAGGACCGGGTACGCAGCCAGGGGGCTGCAATGATCGCCCGGTGTCAGGACCGCGCATTTGCTTCCGCGATGACCGCGACCGATGCCAACGAAGCGGCGGCGGCGATCAGCCGCGCGAACAACGCTGAAGTCGGCGGCGGCATGCTGGCGATGTTCCTCATCGGCATCGGGGCCGTGATGGCTGTTCTCGGCGGGATTGCTGCACGTCAGCAGCGCCGCATGGCCCGCTGAGCGACGGCAACTTGTTCGCTTCGCTCCTTCCCGCGATACTATTCTCCGCGGCCAGCTTCGCAGGGCAGCAAGCAGATCCCACGGAAATGGCGCTCAACCTTTGCCTCGACAATCCCGCGAACGGATCAACCTCGGCGCAGACGCGCTGTGAGGTCCAGGCTGAGAGTGCCTATGATCGGCGGATGAACGCGGCCTATGGAGCATTGCTCCGCACCCTGCCACGTCGGGCCGCGGGCGAGTTGAGGAATGCGCAGCGCACTTGGCTCGCCTTTCGTGACGCGCAGCGCATGGCGGACGCGGCCCTGTTCGCCACCAGGCAGGGAACGATGTACGTTCCGATGCAGGGCGGCTCCGCTACACGTGTCGTGCGAGACCGGGCACTGCAGTTGGAAGCCAGTCTGCGCATCCTACAGATCGAGGCGCAGTGACATCGCCATGAGCCCCTCATCGATCGTTGGCTTGTACGGTAGCTGCTTCTGACTGAAGCGCGAGAAACACGGCATCTGCAAATGTTCGCGCCTCCAATTTGTCCATGATCTTCGCCCGGTAGATTTCCACTGTCCGGGGGCTGATCTCAAGACGGAGAGCGATGTCCTTGTTTCGCAATCCATCCATGAGACCGTGCAGCACCTGCTTTTCACGGGGGCTGAGCTTCTCCATCTTCGCGGACGCCTCCGCGGCTCGATCGGCCTTCGCGCGATCGACATGCAGTTTCTGCCAGGCCGCGGCGATCGAGCCCAGAAGCAGCTCCGGATCCACGGGCTTTTCCAGGAAGTCGACGGCACCCTCTTTCATGGCTTCAACCGCTATCGGCGTGCTTCCGTGCCGCGTCAGGAAGATGACGCTGAAGCGTAGTTTGCCGCGGCGGATCGTGCGGAGGACATCGAGCCCGTCGAACTGCGGCAGGCGGATGTCGAGGATGACCAACCCAGGAGGGAGATGGTCGGCAGCTGCCAGGAAGGAGCGCCCGTCTTCGAAGCACTCCACCGCTGTCGCCTCGGTCTCCTCAAGGATGAGGTTTCGCAGCCAGTTGCGCATGTCGGTATCATCGTCGACCACATAGATGTGCTTCATCGTCTTTCTCCCTCGCGCCGAGAAGGAGTTTGTCAGGATCGGCTGCGGCCACCGGGCCGCGCTTTGCGCCCGGCAAGTGGCACAGTATCGATCAAGAAACGTCCAGCACTCGACAATGCGCGGATGCTGCTCGCTAGCGGCATCCTGATTTCGCGTCGGAGGCGATCTAAGAAGAGGGTCGCGCTGTTCTAATAATACCTAGGTTTGAGGGTGAGCGAGGCGGGAAGGGGAGTGGCCGGCTTGACGTGGATTGCGCGCCGCGGCCGGGGCTCCGGCGCTGCGGCTCTTCTGCGGCGGCTTGCCGACATACCTTGATATAGTTGGCGCTCTGATCGGCGCGAGCTAGCCATGTCGAATGATCGTTCGCACCTTCCTCGCGGCCGCAAGGCGGACATTTTGGCGCTGGGGCCCCTTATTGCTCGCGACGGCGCTCTTTGCGCTCGCAGCGACGTGGCGGCCGTCGATCGCACCGATCGCGCCGCCCCCGCCGCAATCCTTCGCGGCGAGCCAAGTCGCGCGCGGGGCGGTGCTGGCGAAGCTAGGGGATTGCGCCGTCTGCCACACCGCGGCGGGCGGGCGCCCGCTTGTCGGCGGAAGGCCGCTGCCCACGCCGTTCGGGACCTTGTATGCCAACAACATCACGCCCGATCCCGAGACCGGTATAGGGCGCTGGTCGCTCGCGGCCTTCACGCGCGCCATGCGCGATGGCGTACGGCGCGATGGCGCCCACCTCTATCCGGCCCTGCCATATGAGCATTTCACGCATGTCACCGACGCCGACCTGGCGGCGATCTATGCGTTTCTGATGACGCGCCGGCCGGTGCGCGCGGTCACGCCGTCCAATCGTCTGATTTTCCCGCTGGGCTTTCGGCCGCTGCTCGCGGGTTGGAAGCTGCTGTTCCTGCACAAGGGGCCGATCGCCGCCGATCCGGGCCAGTCGGCCGAGTGGAATCGCGGCGCGTACCTCGCCGAAGGGCTGGGCCACTGCGCCGCTTGCCATTCGCCCCGCAACCTGGCGGGCGGTGAGGAGCGAAGCAGCGCCTATGCGGGGGGAGTGGCCGAGGGATGGCGCGCCCCGCCGCTGGATCGCAGCAACCCGGCCGCGCGGCGGTGGACCGCGGATGCGCTTTTCACTTTCCTGCGCACCGGCGTTTCGCCCGATCACTCCGCCGCGGCAGGGCCGATGGGCGCGGTGGTCGAGAGCCTGTCGACGGTGCCTGAAGCCGATGTCCGCGCACTCGCCAATTACTTCGCCAGCAAAATGGGCGGCGGCGCCGGCCATGGCCCAGGCAGCCTGATCGATCGCGCCGATCTGGCGTCGCGCCGCGAACCCGAGGGTGCGACTTTGTTTGCGGGGGCTTGCGCGGGATGCCACGGATCTGGCGCGGCGATGGCCGTGCAGGGCAGGCCGCCCCTGGCGCTGTCGAGCGATCTGGGTGACAGCGATCCGACCAGCGCGATCCAGGCCGTGCTGCAAGGGATCGAACCTCCGGTCGCGGGGCGCGGCCCCAAGATGCCACCCTTCGCCACCAGCCTGACCGACGCCCAAGTGGCCGCGGTGCTCGCTTATGCCCGCGCGCGATACACCGCGAATCCCGCTTGGCCGAAGCTCGCCAAGGCCGTGCGCAACGCTCGCCAGCAGGGGACACAGCCATGACCGTCACGCTCACCGTAAACGGGACGTCGCACCGCGTAGACGTCGATCCCGCCACGCCACTGCTCTACGTGCTTCGCGAGGAGCTTGGACTGAACGGCGCCAAATATGGCTGCGGCCTGGGGCAATGCGGCGCCTGCACGGTGCAGATCGACGGCCAGGCGGCATTCTCGTGCGTCACGCCCCTCGCCGCGTTGGAAGGACGATCGGTTCGCACCGTCGAGGGGCTGGGCACTGCCGAGGAGATGAGCCCGCTTCAGCGTGCCTTTGAAGACGAACAGGCGGCCCAGTGCGGCTATTGTATCGCCGGGATGATCATGCGCGCACAGGCCCTGCTCGACGTGAATTCAACACCTAGCGAGGCGGAGATCCGGACGCACATGCAGCCGAACCTGTGCCGCTGCGGCACGCACATGCGCATCCTGCGTGCGATCCGCCGCGCATCGGGGACGTCGGCATGAACGCGAAGCTGCACCGGCGCGAACTCCTGGCAGCCGGCGGCCTGCTGGTGGCGTTTAGTCTTGGCGGTCGGGCCGTCGCGCAATTGGCTGGCGGCGGCGAAGGGGGCGGGGCGCCGAAGGTCAAGCGGCCCGATCTTCCCGGCAGCTTGAAGAACACCCCCGCGCTCGACGCGTGGATCCGGATCGCGCCAGATGGAACCGCGACCATATTCTCGGGCAAGGCGGAATTGGGCCAGGGCATCCGCACCGCACTGCTTCAGGTGGCCGCGGAGGAGCTCGATCTGCCGGCTGGCGCGATCACCCTGATCACGGCCGATACCGCGCGCACACCCGACGAAGGTCTGACCGCCGGCAGCCATTCGATGCAGGACGGCGGCACGGCGATCGCCAGTGCCGCCGCCAATGTCCGTATGCTGTTGACCCGGGCGGCGGCAAGCGAGTGGAAGGTGGCGACCGATACGCTCAGCACCACCGGCGACGGCCACGTCGTAGCGCCCGACGGCCGGCGGCTTGGCTATGGACCACTTGCCGCGGCATTGTCGCTGCATGTCGAGGCGGTGGCGGATGCCCCCAGGCGTAACCCGGCTGAGTATCGGACGCTGGGTCGCTCCCTGCCGCGGGTCGACATCCCCGCGAAGCTGACCGGTGGCGCGGCGTATCTCCAGGACTTGCGGCTGCCTGGCATGCTCCACGCCCGCGTGGTGCGCGGGCCGAGCTACGGAACCCGGCTGGCCGCGCCGCAGCTTGCCGCCGCGGCGAAGATGCCGGGCGTGGTCAAGGTGGTACGCGATGGCGCCTTCGTCGCGGTCGTCGCGCAGAAAGAGTGGCAGGCGATCGAAGCGATGCGGGTCGCGCAGGCCAGCGACTATCTGCGCACCCGCCCGCCGCTTCCTGTCGCCGATGGGGTGCACCATCTTCAAGCACTACCCAGCCGCGAGATCATCGTGCTCGACACGCATGACGGAGATCGCCCCGCCACGCACACCGTACGGGCGCAGTACAGCCGGCCCTGGTACAGCCATGGTTCGATCGGTCCCTCGTGCGCGGTTGCCCTGTTTCGCGACGGCACGCTGACTCTCTGGTCGCACAGCCAGGGCGTGTTCGACATGCAGCGCGCCACCGCAGAACTCGTCGGGCTCCCGCCTGAAAAGGTGCGCGTGATCCATACGGCCTCGGCAGGCTGCTACGGCCAGAATGGTGCCGACGACGTCACCGCCGAAGCCGCGTCGATCGCGATGGCGATGCCGGGACGGCCGATCCGGTTGCAATGGATGCGTGAGCAGGAATTCGGCTGGGAGCCGCTTGGCTGTGCGATGGTGACGGAAGTCGAGGCGTCGATCGGCCCCGACAAACGCATTTCGAGTTGGGACTATGGGGTGTGGAGCAATTCCCACAACAACCGTCCGGTCAAGGCAGGCGGCTATGCCGTCGCCCAGGAGGTCGCTCGCGGCTTTCCGATGCAGGAAGCCAAGCCGATCCCGATGCCCGAAGGGGACGGCGACCGGAACGCCAATCCCCTGTACGACTTCCCCAACATGAACGTGCGCTATCACTTCGTGCCGGAGATGCCGCTGCGCGTTTCGGCACTGCGATCACTCGGCGCGCACCTCAACATCTTCAGCCTGGAATCGATGCTCGACGAATTGGCACTGGCGGGCGGGGTCGATCCATTGGCGTTCCGCCTGGCGCATATGTGCGACGCGCGTGCGCGAGACGTGATGCTGGCCGCCGCACGGCGCTTCGGATGGGAGCGGCGCCCGAACGGAGACGGCCGGCGTGGGTGCGGGATGGCCTTTGCGCGCTACAAGAACCAGGGCGCGTTTTGCGCGATCGCGATGGAGATCGAAGTCGAGCGCGAAACCGGTGAGATCACGATCCACCGCGTCGCCGCCGCGGTCGATGCTGGCCAGCCGGCCAATCCCGATGGCATTCGCAACCAGGTCGAGGGCGGGATCCTTCAGTCGCTCAGTTGGGCGATCCATGAGGAAATGACCTTCGACGAGAGCAAGCGCACCGGCTTCGACTGGGGCAGCTATCCCATTCTTCGCTTCGACCAAGCGCCGGGATCGATCGAGATCGAAGTGATGGACCGGCCGGGCATGCCGTTTCTCGGCGCCGGCGAGACAGCGCAGGGCCCGACCTCAGCCGCGCTCGCCAATGCCATCGCGGATGCCACGGGCGTTCGCCTGCGCGCCATGCCGCTCACGCCTGTTCGACTGAAGGCGGCGATCGGCGTCTAAGGCTCCGGCGCGGGTGCCGCTGCCAGGTGCGCGGCGAACGCATCCAGGAACAGGCGGGTCCGGCGGGGAAGAAAGCGCCGCGTCGGCAGCACGGCCCAAATGCCCTGGTCGGGAACAGCCGCGTCGACAAGGCCGATCGGCGCGAGCCGTCCGGCATCGACGTCGTCGCGCACGTTCCATTCGGACAGAAGCACGATCCCCAGTCCGTCGAGGCTTGCCTGGTGCAATGCGTCGACGCTGTCGGCGACGAAACGGCCGCCGACCGCCTGGCGAACCGCGCGGCCATGGCGCTCGAACGCCCAGTGAGTCGATCCCGGGACGGTAAGACAGGCATGACGCCGCAGGTCGTCCAGCGTCGTCGGGCTGCCATGTTCGGCAAGGTAGCCGGGCGATGCGTAGAGGCTGCGCGGGTTGTCCGCGAGCCTGCGGGCGACAAGCCCGTTGTCGCGCAATTCGCCGAATCGCAGCGCCACATCCACCCCCTGTGCGGCGACGTCGACCAATGCGTCGCTCAGCCGCAACTCGGCCCGCAACCGTGGATGTGCCCGGAGGAACCCGGCCAGCATCGGCGTCACCACCTTGCGGCCGAACGGCACCGAGGCTGCGATGCGGAGCACGCCCGAGACATCGGCCGCCCCCGGCGCAGCGGCAGCACGGCCCTCCTCGGCATGGTCTAGCATCGCCTCGGCATGCGGCAGGAATGCCTCGCCCTCCGGGGTGAGCGACAGCGATCGGGTGGTGCGATGCACCAGCCGCACGCCAAGCTCTGCCTCGAGAGCGGCGAGCCTGCGCGAAGCCGCGACCGGTGTGAGGCCCAGCCGGCGACCGGCCGCCGACAGGCTGCCTTGTTGCACGGCTTCGACGAGTACGGCGAGGTCGGCCAGGTCGATCATATCTTTGGATGATAAGCCGGCCTTGCGAAAAGCGCTACTTATGCTGTGAGGCGATCAGGCCCAGATGACAGCCGAAGCGCCGCTGAAGCAGGAGGTTTGCGTGACGACGATGGCACAGGATGGAGACACACCAGTTCAGGCCGAGCTTGGCCGAGGGCTGACCTTCGCATTGGCCGCGGCGGCAGGCGTGGCAGTGGCTAACATCTATTATAACCAGCCGATGCTCGGGATCATGGAGCGCGATCTTCCCGGATCGATGACCGCGCTGGTGCCGACCGCCACGCAGTTGGGCTATGCGGCCGGGCTGTTCCTGCTGGTGCCGCTCGGCGACCTGATCGAGCGCAAGCGGCTCATCGTCGTGCAGTTCATCGGCCTGGCGGTCGCCCTCGCCATCGCGGCGGTGGCGCCCGATGCGGGTATGGTCATCGCCGCTTCGCTGCTTGTCGGCGTGTTGGCCACCGTCGCTCAGCAGATTGTGCCGTTGGCGGCCCATCTGGCCACTCCCGAGCGGCGTGGCGCCACTGTCGGAACGGTCATGGCTGGCCTGCTCTGCGGTATCCTGCTCAGCCGGACCTTGGCGGGCTTCGTCGCCACCCATGCCGGCTGGCGCGCGATGTTTTGGCTGGGCGTGCCGATGGCGCTCGGCGCCGGCGCAGTCATGGCCGTGCGGCTTCCGCGCAGCGTGCCTGACTCGCAGCTGCGATATGCGGGGCTGATCCACTCGCTGGGCGGTCTGTGGAGCGAGTTCGGCGCACTGCGCAAGGCGGCGGTGACCCAGGCGCTGCTGTTCGGCGCGTTCAGCGTCTTCTGGACGGTTCTTGCGCTGCGGCTGCAGGAGCCGCGCTTCGGACTGGGCGCCGACGTGGCCGGCCTGTTCGGCGTGGTCGGCGCAGTCGGCGTGCTGGCGGCCCCTGTCGCCGGACGCGTCGCCGATCGTCGCGGGCCCAAGCTGGTGATCCTGCTGGGCGCGGCGATGACGCTTGCCGCCTGGGCGGTGTTCGGGCTGTGGGGTTCGATCGCCGGACTGGTGGTCGGCGTCATCCTGCTCGATTTCGGCGTGCAGAGCGCGCTCGTGTCGAACCAGCACATCGTCTACGCGCTGCGGCCCGAAGCGCGGGCGCGGCTCAACACGATCTTCATGGGGGCGATGTTCCTCGGTGGCGCCGGCGGGTCGGCGGCCGCGACCTGGGCGTGGAGCGCGAACGGCTGGACCGCCGTCACGATCCTGGGTGGCGCATTGTCGGCGGCGGGCGTGCTGATCCAGCTCGCCGGCATCAAGCGGAAGGGTTGAGCCATGCGCATCGCCATAGCGGGAGGCTCGATGGCGGGCCTCTTCTCGGCCGCGCTCCTGCGCCGCGCCGGCCATGAGGTCCTCGTCTTCGAACGGTCGCGCAGCGGACTGGAAGGCCGTGGGGCCGGACTGGTCGCCCAGGAGGAAGTGTTCGTGTTGCTGCGAACCCTGGGCCTGGACGAGGTGAGTCGGCTGGGGGTGGTCGCGCGCGAGCGCATCGCGCTCGAGCGCAGCGGCGCGGTGATCCAGCGCGACCCGCGGCCCCAGATGCAGGTCTCCTGGGATCACCTCTATGTCGCCGTTCGTATGCTGATCGACGACGAGGGCTATCATCTTGGCCAGGCGGTTGTGGCTGCCGGCCAGGATGCCAAAGCGGCGTGGCTGGAGCTCGGCGACGGCAAGCATGTCGAGGCGGACCTGGTGATCGGTGCCGACGGCATCGGTTCGGCAGTACGCAGGACGATGCTGCCCGGCGATCCGGGGCCGACCTATGCCGGCTATGTCGCGTGGCGCGCCCTTGTGCCCGAACAGCTTCTGCCGCCCTCGGCGGCCGACATTCTGTCCGGCCGCTTCGCCTTCTTTCACATGCCCGGCGGGCAGGCGCTCGGTTACACCGTGGCCGGCGCGCAGGGCGAATTGGAGCCTGGCGAGCGTCGCTACAACGCGGTCTGGTATCGCAGGACCGTGGATCTTGCGCGGACGCTCACCGACACAGAGGGGCGCACACACCCGTTCTCGCTGGCCCCGGGCGGCGTGTCCGCACAGGCAAGGGACGCACTCCTCGTAGCGGCACGCCAGTTGCTGCCCGCCGCGTTTGCCGACGTGTTCGCAGCCGAACCACAGCCCTTTGCCCAGGCGATCTTCGACATGGAAGCACCGCGGATGGCGGACGGACGTCTCGCGTTGATCGGGGATGCCGCGTTCGTCGCGCGGCCGCACACGGCGATGGGCGTCGCCAAAGCTGCAGGGGATGCCATGGCGCTGGCGCTGGCGGTCGAGCGGGGATGGACGCCCGAGGCGCGCGCCGCGTTCGAGGCCGAGCGCGTGCAGGCGGGAAGGGCCATCGTCGGATATGGCCGCAGGTTGGGCGCCTCTCTCGCTTGAGAGGTGCCCCAGGGCCTCAGCCCGCCGCGCGCTTTGCCAGGATCGCGGCCCAGGGATTGGGCCGCGCCTCGCCGATCCGATGCAGCGTATTCCGATCCTGGTGATTGAAGGGCGCGTCGCGGCCTTCGACCATCAGCTCGGTATCGGTGACGTAGCTCCACGTGCCGTCGGCATGGAAGGTGAGCGTGATCCGGTAGCTGTCGGTGCGGAACGCCTGTTCCAGGAACGCCGTCGAGCAGATGCCGTATTCCGTCTCGCCACGCTTGGCCGACACGATGATCTCGTCCGCATCGGGTTTGGCCTGACCTGCTGCGATGGCGACCTGGCCGCGCGGGATCGCCACCGTCTGGAGGACGAGGCCGGTCGCGGGCTCCCACAGCCAATAGCCGACCTGGTCGTGGAAGGTGATGTCCTCTTCCTCGGTGGTGATGTGGAGGTGATAGCGCAGGCCGTAGAACAGCTGCGGTCCGTTCGCTTGCGGATCGATCGGCTGGAAGTCGATGGTCTCGATGAAGACCCGCCGCTCGGGACCTTCGGCCTTGGGATTGAGGTCGACGCCCTTGCGAGCTCGCCAGCGGCCGGCAAGCCGCCGCAGGGGCCCCAGATTCGCGAGTGTGTCGGGATCGACATCGCTTGGCTCGGTGAAGATATCGTGCGGCGCTGAGGTCATGATCCGTGTCCCTGATCGAGGAGCGGACCGCGGCCAGGCCGGCCACCGTCCGCTGGCAAGTCTAGGCCGGCAGCTGAACCGCGCATCTATACCTAGATATGCGCGGGCCGCAGATGCCGCTAGCCGATCGCCTGCTCTATTGCCTCGAGCAACGCGTCGGGATCGACGGGTTTGGTCAGAAAGGCGCGAGCCCCGCTTGCCAGCATCTCGTCGCGTGCGGCCGGGGTGGGGAACGCAGTCATCACGATCAGCGGCTGGTGGCAGCCGCGGCGACCCAGCTCGAGCTGCAGTGCGCGGCCATCCATGCCTGGCATGTGCAGATCGGTGACGATGCAGTCGATCGCCTCCAGATCGCCGCTGGCGAGAAGCGCGAACCCGTCGGAGAATTGCTCGCCGACCATTCCCGCCGACCGCACCAGGCTGGCGATGCTGCCGCGGACGCCGGGATCGTCATCGACGATCGCCACTGATCTGGACTGGGGCAACGCAGAACTCCGAAGCCGGGCGAACCGCCGGCAAGACGCTGATATGGGGGCGTTCCTGCGAACCCGCCATCATACGGACGTGTTATATCGGTGAATGCTCTCGTCGCGAACGCCGAGCTGCTCGGCCATGCGCACCAGGTCGGCGAGCGATTGTGCCTCCATCTTCCGCATCACATTGCCGCGGTGGATCTTGACTGTGATTTCGCTGAGTTCCAGCCTTGCCGCCACCTGCTTGTTCATGAGCCCGGTGACGACTAGGCCCATCACCTCCTTTTCGCGCGGCGTGAGCGCCGCGAAGTTGGCGGTAAGTGCCGCTGCACCCGCAGCCTCTGCTCGGCGCGAGCGATCCACGTCCAGCGCGGCGGCGACCGCGGCCAGCAATTGCTCGTCGCCAAACGGCTTCGGGAGGAAGTCGACGGCGCCGGCGCGCATGCCGCGCACGGTCATCGGGATGTCGCCATGTCCGGTGATCAGCACCACCGGCAACGCCACGCCGTGGCCGGCAAGGCGTTCCTGGAAGTCCAGGCCGTTTTCCCCCGACAGGCGGATATCGAGCACCAGGCAGGAAGGGACGTCCGGCGCGCCTGCGGCGAGGAAGGCGGCGGGACCATCGTACAGGCGGACGTCGTACCCGCTCGACCGCAACAGGCTGCCGATCGAGCCGCGGACTTCGGCATCGTCATCGATGACGCAGATGCACTCTGGTGCCGGGGTCATGCGGCGATCCTTTCGTGGGTCTCCAGAACGGGCAGGCGGAAGCTGAAGGTGGCGCCGCCATCGGTATTGCCGACCGCCGCCAGCGTCCCGCCATGCTGCTCGACGATCGAGCGGCAAATCGACAGGCCCATGCCCATCCCTTCTTGCTTGGTGGTAAAGAACGGGCGGAACAGGCTTTCAGGATCGGTGCCCGCCAGCCCCACGCCGCAGTCGCTGACGTCAATCAGCACGTGCGTGCCGTCATGCCGAGCGTCGATGCAAAGGGCGCGACGCTCGACCGGCGTGTCCGCCATCGCCTGCTTGGCGTTGAGCAACAGGTTCATCAGCACCTGCTGTAGCTGCACCCGGTCTCCGCGCACATCGGGCAGCGCTTCCTGACAAGCGACGCGCATCGTCACGTCGCCTGCGCTGAGCTCACGCTCCAGGATAGCCAGCGTGTCGGCGATCAGCGGCGCGACCTGCACGACCTCCTGCTGCGGGTCGGCTTTGCGCGCAAGATCGCGGATCCGCGCGATCACATCGGCCGCGCGCGTGCCGTTGGCGGCGATGTGGTCGAGGCAGTCGGCAACTTCGGTCGCTTCCGATGCTTCCCGCGCAAGCCAGCGCGTCCCGGATTTCGCATAAGTGATGATCGCCGATAGCGGCTGGTTGACCTCATGCGCGATCGAGGCCGCAAGCTGCCCCAGCGTAGTCACCCGCGCCATGTGCGTCAGCTCGGCCTGCGACTCCGCCAGGCGCGATTGCGCACGATTGCGCTGGGTCACGTCCAGCGCGGTGATCAGGACGGATTTCCAGCCTTGGTGATCTGGAGGCAGCGTGACGCGAAGCACCACGTCGATCACCTCGCCCGAGGTGGTTCGGAACTGCACTTCCTCCTCGATCGGCGCTTCGCCGCGCAGCAGCTTTTCGAAAATACGGGTCTGCGCGGTCTGCGCGGCGGCAGTATGATGGCTGATGATGTTGGCGCCGATCAGCTCGGAGCGATCCGCATAGCCGAACAGGTCCGCGACCGCTTGGTTCGCGTCGCGGATGAACGACGCGCCCCCTGCGCGCTGGACCATGTCGAGGCTGGGGGGCTCGCCGGCGCGCAGCATCGCATAGGCCGGCGACCAGTCTGATTCCCAGATCGGGAAGCCCGTGGCGTTGAAGATCGTGCCGTAGCGCGCATCGGCACGGCGGCGCTCTGCCGAGGCGGTGATCTGCCGCGCGCAGAGCAGGGCGGTGGTCGCGATCGCTACCAGACTGACGGCCAGCCGCATCGCCGGTGACCCAAGCCCGTCATGGCTGTGGCTGATCCAATAGCCTAGGATCGCCAGGCCCGCGCAGATCGCGCCCGCGGCATGCACCGCGCCACGCCGCTGCTCGCGCGCGACGATCAGCACCACGATCGTGTACAGCACCGCCACTGCGCCTTGCAGCGGGCTCAATATGTCGAGCGCGAACACGCCGAGCGCGAGCAGCGCGGCGACCCCCATCTGCGCGTATGCCAGCCATGGCGCCGCAACCCCGTCCCCGCGCACTGCCGCCTCCCGCAACGACCGCAATGGCCATCCCATCTCCATTACGCTGGCGGACAAGACGGAAGATCGCAAGCCTGTGCAGGTAAAGTCCGTTCGACTCAGAACCGGACATCCATGCGGAAGCGGGTGCCTGGGCAAGCGTCCTCCCATCTTGCGACCGCGCCGAGTTTAGCCACGCTCGCGTCGATCAGTCGGGTGCCGAGACCGGTCCGGCCCGTGTGCCCACGGGTTCCGCGACCCCGATCCTCCACCGTAAATCGGCACGTTCCGCCGGGAAGCCGGCGCAGCCCGATCAGTATCCCGCCCGCTTCGCCTGCCGCATAAGCGTGCTTGCAGGCGTTGGTGACCAGTTCGGTCGCCAGGATGCCGATCAACGACGCGGTGGCGCTCGTCACCGGCACCGTCTCGGCGTCCACCAGGACGCGGCGATGACGGGCGCAACTGAGCGACAATTGCTCACCGAGCGTTTCCAGATAGTCGCCCATGTCGACTTCGCCGGTGCCGCCGGCATACAGGTGCCGATGCACGCCACCGATCGCGGCGATGCGCTGTTGCGTCCGCTCGAGCGCCGCCAAACCCTCGGGATCCGATACGCCGCGCGCCTCCACGGCGATCAGAGCGGCAAGAAGCTGAAGGTGGTTGGCCATCCGGTGGTTCACCTCGTCTGCCGCGCCGGGCATCATTGTGCCGGGCAGGACCGTTGCCTGCGGCGGTGCCGGATGGGGTGCTGTGGTCGCGTGCATCGTGCCGATCCTCGATGGGGCTGATGCCGCACCTGAACCCAAGCGCATGCGCTGCGCCATCATACGCAGGTTTGCATGCCTCGCTGGCAGGCAACACCTGTGTATGATGGCTCCAGCCTCCGGAACGCGGAAGACCCGATGCCTGCAACCACGAAGGAGATGCATTGATGCCGTGCTCGCATATTGGAACGATCCGCGACGTGACCCCGAGCGCCAAGGGGTGCGAAGAGTGTCTGAAGATCGGCAGCGAATGGGTGCATCTGCGGCTGTGCCGCGCATGCGGCCACGTCGGCTGCTGCGACCAGTCGCCACACCGCCACGCGCGTGCCCATTTCCACGCCACCGGCCACCCGATCATCGAGGGCTATGACCCACCCGAGGGCTGGGGATGGTGCTATGTCGACGATGTCGAAGTGGAACTGCCCGACCAGACGCCCCAGCGCGGACCTATTCCGCGGTTTTACTGACCCGGCAGGCTCAACGAGCCCAGACGCAAAGAAGGGAGCGGATGCCATCCGCTCCCTTCTCCATAGGGCCGCCTGGGGTCAGCCGCGCACGAAGGCGAGCAGATCCGGGTTTATCACGTTGGCGTGCGTGGTGAGCATGCCGTGCGGGAAGCCCTTGTAGATCTTGAGCGTGCCGTTCTGCAGCAGTTCCACTTGCTTGAGCGAAGCGTCGGCATAGGGGACGATCTGGTCGTCGTCGCCCTGCAGCACCAGGGTCGGGACCGTGATCGCCTGGAGATCGGCGGTCTGGTCGGTTTCCGAAAACGCCTTGATGCCCTCGTAATGTGCATTGGCGCCGCCCATCATCCCCTGGCGCCACCAGTTGCGGATCACTCCCTCCGACACGGTCGCGCCGTCGCGGTTGAAGCCGTAGAACGGCCCGGTCGCGACATCGAGGAAGAACTGCGCGCGATTGGCGGCCAGCGCCTCGCGGAAGCCATCGAACACGTCGATTGGGGTTCCGTCCGGGTTGGCGTCGGTCTTGACCATCAGCGGCGGCACCGCGCTGACCAGCACCGCCTTGGCGACACGGCCCTGCGGCTGGCCGAACTTGGCGACATAGCGCGCCACTTCACCGCCGCCGGTGGAATGCCCGATATGGACGGCATTCTTCAGGTCGAGATGTTCGGCGACCGCCGAGGCGTCGGCGGCATAATGATCCATGTCATGCCCTGCGCTCACCTGCGCGGAGCGGCCATGGCCGCGGCGGTCATGTGCGACGACGCGAAAGCCTTCACCGAGGAAGAACAGCATCTGCGTGTCCCAGTCGTCGCACGAAAGCGGCCAGCCATGGTGGAACACGATCGGCTGCGCGTCCCTGGGACCCCAATCCTTGTAGAAGATATCTACGCCGTCGGCAGTGGTGATGTAAGCCATGCTCTTCCTCCATCCGGGCAAGTGGAACCACCGCCCTTCGACCGAGACCTATCCCGCAGATACGCGCGCGGGATATCATACGGAGGTTTCGGGCGAGCGCGCTTGGCTGCTCACCCTGGGTTCAGCCCGTCTGCGCCAGCGCGGTTGTGCGCCAGGGCCGATGGTGCGAGATTGACCCAGGGGAGGAAAACCATTGAAACGCATTGCAATTGCCATCCTCTTGGCGCCGCTGTCAGCCTGCGGCGCGCCCGACGTCCCGAACCAGTCGGAGCAGGCGGTCGGCGGCACCAACGCCGATGACATCTTCGTTCCACAGGGGAACGCCAGCGCCGCCGCGCAGGCGTCGCCGGGCCTGAGCCTGGCGCCTGACGGCCTGAGGGTGGTGCAAGGTACCGGATCGGCTCGGCAGCTGGCATTCGCGATGTCGCGGGATCAGGTGCTGCGGGCGGCGACCGCCACCTTGGGTAAGCCCGAGAACCAGACGAACAATCCCGAATGCCCGGCCGGGGCACTCGACAGCGTCGATTATCAAGGCGGTTTGACGCTGTTCTTCCAGGACGCGAAGTTCGTCGGCTGGGACGTCGATGACGCATTTCCGGGCCGCTTCACCACGATGAGCGGGGTGGGCATCGGCACGACGCGCGGCGAGATGGAACGCTCGATCAAGGTCGATGTCGAGGATTCAAGCCTAGGCGTCGAGTTCCGGTCGGGCGGCATGTCGGGCCTGCTCAGCGCGAGCGGCGAGACCGGGCGCGTGACGCAGCTCTGGGCGGGGACGACGTGCCTGTTCCGCTGATCGGCGAAGCGAGTGAGGGCGATGCGGACCAAGTCGTCGCGCTGTGGCGTGCTTGCGGATTGACCCGGCCGTGGAACGATCCCGCCGCCGACTTCACGCTGGCGCTGCGCACGCAGACCGCGGCGGTACTGGTGGCGCGCGACGCTGCCCAGGCCGTCGGCAGCGTCATGGTGGGGTTCGACGGACATCGCGGCTGGATCTATTATCTGGCGGTGGACCTGTCTCATCGCGGCGCCGGGCTGGGCCGCGCCTTGATGGCCGCAGCGGAGGCGTGGCTGAAGGTGCGGGGATGCCCCAAGGTTCAGCTGATGGTCCGCGAGGACAATGAAGCGGCGCTGGGGTTCTACCAGGCGTTGGGAATGGAGCGCCAGCCAGTGGTGACGCTCGGACGCTTCCTGAACGACTAAGCGCCGGCCGCTATTGGTGATGCTCGACGTCGGCGCCGGTTATGGCGACCCAGCCGTACTTGCGCGCTTCGTAGACGGAGAAGGCGGGCGACGGGAAATCCGGGTCGGCAAAGGCGCCGACCGGGATCGCGATCAGGCCCGGCATGCGGTCTATCACATAGGCCACGGTTGCGCCGCACTCCGCGCAGAAGCGGAAAGTGCCGCGGCCGCCGCTATCGCCGGTCCGGGACCATTCGCTGTAGGCACCGGTTATTTCGACCTGATCTTCGGGCCAGCGTGCCTGCGCGGAAAAGGCGCTGCCGCTACGCTTCTGACACTCCAGGCAATGACATACCGACACGCGCACCGGCTCGCCGGTACATCGCGCCCGCAGTTGTTCGCAGCGGCAGGTGGCGAGTCGCTCGATCATCTCGAACAAGTCTACCTCGGCGGCTGGATCATCGCCATGGCGGGCTGCATTTCGCGCGCCGGGCGCTATCGTCGCATCCGCCCCGATGAACACCGAGGATGAGACGTGACGATCACCGTATACGGCATCAAGAATTGCGACACGATCAAGAAGGCGCGTGCCTGGCTGGACGCGAATGGCGTCGCCTACGGCTTCCACGACTACAAGTCGGCGGGGATCGATGCGGCGCGGCTGGCGCGCTGGGTGGCGCTGGTCGGGTGGGAGCCGCTGCTCAATCGTGCGGGGACGACGTTTCGCAAGCTGCCAGATGCCGACAAGCAGGACATCGATGCGGAAAAGGCCCAGGCGTTGATGCTGGCGAACCCATCGATGATCAAGCGGCCGGTGGTCGAATATCCCGGCGGGCTGCTCGTCGGGTTCGCGCCGGACCGGTTCGGGCAGGCGCTGCTGTGAGCGGAGGGGCGAGGCTGGCTGGCACGCAGCTTCCGCGCTAGGGAGGGGCCATGTCCACCTATACGCTCGACAGCGCTACCAGCCGCGCGACGCCTACGCCCACCCCTACCAAGCGCGTGACGGTGCCCGCCGTGCTCAAGCGCAAGGGCGGCGAGCCGCTGGTGATGCTGACCGCCTACACGACCCGCATGGCCCAGCTGATGGACCCGCATTGCGACATGCTGCTGGTCGGGGACAGCCTGGCGCAGGTGATCTACGGCCTGCCCTCGACCGTGCCGGTGACGCTGGAGATGATGGCGGCGCACGGCGCAGCGGTGGTGCGTGGCAGCTATCGCGCGTTGGTGGCGATCGACATGCCGTTCGGCACCTATGAGGCCTCGCCCGAGCAGGCTTTCGCCAGCGCGGCCCGGCTGCTGAAGGAAACCGGCGCCGCGGCGGTGAAGCTAGAGGGCGGGGCGGCGATGGCGCCGACCGTGCGCTTCCTGATCGAGCGCGGCATCCCGGTGATCGGCCATGTCGGGCTGACACCCCAGGCGATCAACGTGCTGGGCGGCTATGGCGCGCGCGGGCGCAGCGACGCAGAGCGCGCGAAGCTGGTCGCGGATTCGGTCGCGATCGCCGAGGCCGGCGCCTTTGCGCTGGTGATCGAGGGCGTGGTGGAGCCGATCGCCGCCGAGATCACGCAAAAGGTCGCCTGCCCGACGATTGGCATCGGCGCGTCGACCACCTGCGACGGGCAGGTATTGGTCACCGAGGACATGCTCGGGCTGTTCGAGCGGACGCCCAAGTTCGTGAAGAAGTTCGACGATCTGGCTGGCCGCATTTCCGCCGCGGTTGAGACCTATGCCGCCGATGTCCGGTCCCGGGCCTTTCCCGGGCCCGATCAGGTCTATGCGGCGCGCGATTGAACGACTAGGCGAGCGACACTAGAGTTCCGCCGCACGACACCCATGGAGTTTGATCTTGGCGCTTCCCCCTTCCGGTACGACTGACCAGACCTTTCTGCGTGAGGTCGACGAGGAATATCGCCGCGAGCAGGCGGTGCAGATCTTCCGCCGCTATGGTCTGTGGATCATCGGCGCGGTGGTGCTGGCGCTGATCGCGCTGGCGGGCTTCCTGTATTGGCAGCACCACAACCGGATGGCCGCGGGAACGCAGGGCGAGCATTATGACGCCGCGGTGCGCCTGGCCGAGGAAGGCCAGACCGACAAGGCCGTGGCCGCGCTCAACACAGTCGCTGCCGACGACGACGCCGGTTATGCCGCAATGGCGAAGATCGCGCAGGGCAACCTGTTGCTCCAGAAGAACAATGCGAAGGCTGCGGCCGCCAAGTTCGCCGAAGTGGCGAGCGAGGACGACTATCCCAAGCCGTTCCGCGACTTCGCGCTGGTCCGCCAGACCGTCACCGAATTCGATACGCTGAAGCCCGAAGTCGTGATCCAGCGGTTGAAGCCGCTGACCGATCCGAACTCGCCGTGGCTCGGCACCGCCGGGGAACTGGTCGCCTCGGCCTATCTCAAGACCGGCAACCGCGCGGAAGCCGGCAAGCTGTATGGCCAGATCGCCCAGGCGGGCGACAAGGTACCCGATTCGCTTCGTCAACGCGCGGTTCAGCTGGCGGGTGTACTGGGCGTAGACGCCATCGATCAGTCGAAGGAAACCAAGGCTCGATGAATACCAAGTTGAGGGTGGGCACCGCCCTGGCGGCGCTCGCGCTGGTCAGCGGCTGCGGCGTCCTGAAGGGTTCCGGCAAGAAGACGCCCGTATTGGGCGAGCGCGTGCCGATCCTGATGGCGGAGAACGACATCGCCGCGGATGCGTCGCTGGCGGGCGTAGACGTGCTGCTGCCAGAGGCGGCGGCGAACGATGCCTGGACGCAGCCTGGTGGCAACGCGGCCAAGTCCATGGGGCATCTCGCGCTCGGTGAGAGCCTGTCGCGCGCCTGGAGCAAGGACGTTGCCAAGCCGAGCGCGCGCGAGCGGCTGGCCGCTTCTCCGGTGATCGCGGGCAACACCCTGTACGTGATCGATACCGGCGGTGTCGTTCATGCGATGGCGGCCGACACCGGCGCCGAGCGCTGGCGGGCGAACACCGCCAAGGACGAGGGCAACAAGCCCGCGCGCTTCGGTGGCGGCGTGAGCGTCGAGGGCGAACGGCTGTTCGCAACCAACGGACTGGGTGACGTCGTCGCGCTGAACGCGGCCGACGGCAAGGAGATCTGGCGCAAGCGCCCCGGCGGTCCTTTGCGTGGTGCGCCGACCCTGGCGAGCGGCAATGTCTATGTGGTGACGCAGGACAACCAGCTGTTCGCGCTGACCCAGGAGGCGGGCGACGTGTCTTGGACCGGGTCCGCCAGTATCGAATCGCAGGGTGTGTTCGGCGTCGCGGCGCCGGCCTCAGCCCAGGGCACCGTGGTCGCAGGCTTCTCCTCGGGCGAGCTCAACGCGTACCGCTACGAGAATGGCCGCTCGCTGTGGTCCGAAGTGCTGTCGCGCACCAGCATCTCGACCTCGGTCTCGACGCTGTCCGATATCGACGCCGCGCCGGTGATCGACCAGGGCCGCGTGTTCGCGGTCGGGCAGGGCGGGCGCATGATCTCGATCGATCTCGCCAGCGGCAACCGCATGTGGGAACAGAACATAGCCGGCATCTCGACCCCCTGGGTCGCGGGCGAGTGGGTGTTCGTGGTGACGGACGCCGCGCGTCTGATCTGCCTGT
This sequence comes from Sphingomonas sp. S2-65, assembly GCF_021513175.1. Taxonomy (NCBI): domain Bacteria; kingdom Pseudomonadati; phylum Pseudomonadota; class Alphaproteobacteria; order Sphingomonadales; family Sphingomonadaceae; genus Sphingomonas; species Sphingomonas sp. S2-65. Next base: position 3,693,180 of record NZ_CP090953.1, read on the forward strand.
CGCGCGGGAGCGGCAAGATCCGCTGGATCGCCGACATGGGGCAGTATCGTAACGCCAAGAAGTCCACGGGGCTGATCACCTGGACCGGCCCGGTGATGGCAGGGGGCAAGCTGGTGCTCGGCAATTCGGACGGCAAGCTGGTCTTCGCCTCGCCCAAGGACGGCAGCGTGCTGTCGACCATGGATGTGAAGGCGCCGGTGACGCTGCCGCCAGTCGTCGCCAACAACACGCTGTACGTGCTGGACGGCAAGGGTACGCTGTCGGCGTATCGCTGACGTTTTCTCGTCCTGCATGCAGCAGGATCGAAGGGTGGGCTATCGTAGCGGGCAGGACCTGGTGTCCTGCCCGCTACTTTATTGATCCGTTGCTTCAGTCTATCAGGCGCACATACGCGCGCATCCACCCCTAGCCCTTTCCTGCACGCAGGAAGGGGAGTGAGTTGTTTTTCATGCCTCTTCCCACCGTCGCCATTATCGGGCGCCCTAATGTCGGCAAGTCGACGCTGTTCAACCGCCTGGTCGGCAAGCGGCTGGCGTTGGTCGACGATCAGCCCGGCGTGACGCGCGACCGGCGTGAGGGCGATGCCACGCTGCTGGGCATGGAGTTCCGGGTGATCGACACCGCGGGCTATGAGGACGACGATGTGGCGACGCTTCCCGGCCGCATGCGCGCGCAGACCGAAGCGGCGGTGCAGGACGCCAACGTCGCGCTGTTCGTGATCGATTCGCGGGCCGGCGTCACGCCCCTCGACGAGGAAATCGCCCGCTGGTTGCGCAGCACCGACCGCCCGATCGTGGTGATGGGCAACAAGGCCGAGGGCAGAGCGGGCGAGACCGGCATCATCGAGGCGATGGCGCTGGGCCTCGGCGATCCGATCCCCTTCTCCGCGGAGCATGGCGAGGGCGTGGTCGATCTGTTCGAAGCATTGCGGCCTTATCTGGAGCGCGAAGAGGAGCCGGAACCCGAGGAGGATCCCGATTCTCCTGACGCAATCCTGAAGCTCGCGATCGTCGGCCGGCCGAACGCGGGCAAGTCGACGCTGATCAACCGGCTGTTGGGGCAGGATCGGCTGATCACCGGGCCGGAGGCGGGGATCACGCGCGATTCGATTGCCGTTGACTGGGAATGGACCGATTTCGAGGAGCGCACCCGCCCGGTGCGGCTGATCGACACCGCGGGCATGCGCAAAAAGGCGCGGGTCGAGGAGAAGCTCGAAAAGCTGTCGGTCATGGACACGCTGCGCGCGATCGACTTCGCCGAGGTTGTGGTACTGCTGCTCGACGCGACGCGCGGGCTGGAGGTTCAGGACCTGAAGATCGCCGACCGCGTCCTCCAGGAAGGCCGCGCGCTGATCATCGTCATGAACAAGTGGGACGTGGCCGAGAACGCCTCCAGCCTGTTCAACGGAGTGAAGGGTGCGCTGGACGAAGGTCTGGCACAAGTGAAGGGCGTGCCGCTGCTTACGGTGTCGGCGATTACCGGCAAGGGCCTCGACACGATGATGAAGGTCGCGTTCGAGACCCGCGAAGCCTGGTCGCGGCGCGTCTCGACCGGCCAGCTCAACCGCTGGTTCGAGCGCGCGATCGAATCCAATCCGCCCCCCGCACCTGGCGGCAAGCGGATCAAGCCGCGCTATGTCACCCAGAACAAGTCGCGTCCGCCCAGCTTCGTGCTGTTCGGTACGCGTGTCGATCTGTTGCCCGTCAGCTACCAGCGCTACTTGATCAACAGCCTGCGCAAGGAATTCGATTTCGGCGCGGTGCCCGTCCGCCTTACGCTGCGCGCGCCGAAGAACCCCTTCGATCAGGACCGTGCCCGCGACCGCGGCAAGGAGTAAATCCAGCCGCATCAACGGCCTGTTTACCCGAGCTGAACTATAACCCTGCATCTCGAAAAGGGGCGAATGGGGTAGTGAGTGGAATGGACAATGATCCGCTGGTGAATTGGGCCGCGTTCGGGCAGGCGCGCGCGGAACTCGGCGTCAATTTCGTGCGCATCCTCGGCTATTTCCGCGAGGACGGCGTGAAGTCGGTGTCGCGCATCGAAGACGCCATGCGCGCACAGAATGCCGCAGCGCTGGTGATCCCGGCCCACACGCTGAAGGGCGAGGCCCGCCAGTTCGGCGCGGACCCGCTCGCCGACTTGGCCGAGACCATCGAAACCATCGCTCGCGACTGCGTCGAGCAGCATGAGACCCCTACCGAAGCGCTGGAGCATGTCGTCCGGCTGCGCCCGCTGTTCGAAGCGACCCTGGCGCTGCTCGAGCGCGATTCCAATCCGCTGGCGGTGCGCCGGCCCGCTGCCGGCTTTGGCCGCCGCCCGGTCGCCGGCTGATTGCGGCCGGGCGCAGGTAGGTGACCTCCGACGCTCTCGGCAACCGTGACCTACCCCTGAACGCCAGCGTATGCTCCGGATCGCTGCCGGCTGAACCCGCGCCCCCGCCAGATCGGTTGGACCGGCTCCGGGCCTTGTGGGCCGCGCTTGCGGCGCCCGCGGGCCACACGCCTTGGCTCGACGGCTGGCGCGGGCTGTGCATCCTGATGGTGCTGGCGGGGCATTTCGTGCCGCAGCTCGCACGATTGGCGCCGCTGGGCGTCGAAATGTTCTTCGTCCTCAGCGGCATGCTGATGGCCGAGCTGCTCGTCATTCGCCGCCAGCCGCTCGCAACCTTCGTGGCGCGGCGGGGCACGCGAGTCCTGCCGCTGCTGGCGCTGTATACCGGCGTGGTCACGCTGGGGATGGCCATTGCCGCGCTGGTCGGCGGCGCCGCGGTTTCGTGGCAGAGCCCAATGGCGACGCTGCTGTTCTTCAGCAACTATCTCGCTGAGCCAGCGCCGCTACTCGAGCATAGCTGGTCGCTCGCGGTGGAAGAGCATAGCTACCTGCTGCTTGTGCTGGTCGCGGTTGCTTCCAGGCGACGGGCGCCACTGGCCGCCGCGATCGCCCTATTGCTGGCGGTGGCAATGGCGATCAACGGAGCCGCGCGCTTCTACGACGGCGTACCTGACCCCGTATATCTCTTCTGGCGCTCCGACGTGCGGGCAGCCTCGGTGCTGTTCGCGTTCGCGTTGCGCCTGGCAATCGCACGCGTGCCGGACGGGCAGGGCGGCGCCGCCGCTGCGCTGCTGTCGCCGTTGTGCCTGGTGTGCGCGGTGGCCTGCATGCCTGCGGGAGGTGCGCTGACGCCCCTCCGTTTGGCGGGGACCACGCTGTTCGCCGGGATGGCGGTGAACATGATCCCCTTTGCGGTGCCCGCCTTCCGGCGGCTGCTGTCGATGCCGGTGCTGACTAGGCTGGGGACGCTGTCATTCTCGCTGTACCTTTGGCAGCAGCCCTTGTTCCTGGCGACCAAGGGCGACTTCCCGGCAGTGGTGGCGGTGCCGATACTGCTGCTGTTGGCGACGTGGAGCTATTTGCGGGTGGAGGCCCCGGCACGACGCTTTCTGAACGCCCGGCTGCCGCTGTGGGGCAGCGGCGCACGGGTGCGCGGGCGCAATTGGCTGCCGCATGCCTAGCGGTGGTAAGCGGCACCGCCTGGCCGGGGCTGCTTGAACGGATCGAGGGCGTGGGTCAGATGCAGGTGCGGACCTCGCCTGCGGCGGCTCTGGCGCCGGCGCAGGCGTGTTCGTCAGCCGTGCGGTTCTTCGGGCTTGCTGTTGAGCTGGATGTAGTTCTCGATCCCCATGCGCGCGATCATGTCGAACTGGCGCTCGAGCGTGTCGATATGCTCTTCTTCGCTGTCGAGGATGCGGCGGAACAGGTCACGGCTGACATAGTCGCGGACCGCCTCGGCATGCTGGATCGCGTCGCGCAGGACGGCGACCGCTTCGATCTCCACCGCCAGATCGGCGCGGAGGACTTCCTCGACCGTCTCGCCGATGCGCAGACGGCCCAGCAGCTGGAAATTGGGAAGGCCGTCGAGGAACAGGATGCGCTCCGCCAGCCAATCGGCGTGCTTCATCTCGTCGATGGATTCGTGGCGCTCGAGTTCGGCGAGCTTCTTCACGCCCCAATGGTCGAGCAGGCGGTAGTGCAGCCAATATTGGTTGATCGCCGTGAGCTCGTTCTTGAGCACCTCGTTCAAATATTCGACGACCTTCGCGTCACCCTTCATCACTGCACCTCTGTTGGAAACGGGCACAGTCTAGCGGCAAAAGGAGCACGCGAAAACCGCGGATTTCCGCGATTCTTCAGTTGCGAACGTCACGCAGCCGCGCGTTCGTCCCGGATGATCTCGCGGGCGAAGGGCACGCATTGACCGCACTTCGCTGCCAGCCCCAAGCTGCGATAGGCCTGGCACGCGCTGCTGGCGCCACTGCGCGCCGCCTCGCGTACGTCCCGCTCCCGAATACCATTGCAAACGCAAACGACCATCGAACCCTCACGCCGGTTTGTGAGTGATCTACGGCTAATGAGACCGATTCGCAAGCCTATTGCGAAGCAATCGCAGCTATTAGAAAGCGGTTCGCCATATTGGTTGTAGCGCGCCCCGAGCAAGGCTGCGCCAGATCCACTCGAACGGACCGAATCGGAAATGGCTGAGCCACGGCTTGGACCAGAGCAGGATCAGCGCCCACACCGCGAAGACGACCGGGTAAAGCTGCCAGCGCGAGAGCTGCCCGAACCAGCCCAGGCCATAGCCGTAGAAGACCGTGGTGCAGATCAGGCTGGTGACGAGATAGTTGGTGAACGCCATCCGCCCCGCTGCGGCCAGATGGAGGGCAAGCCCCCGGCCGGGCTGCAGGACCAGCTGCAGCAGGCAGATCCAGCCCAGGATCATCAGCAGGCGAAACGGCGCGGTGAGCGTCAGGCCGGCGAGCGTCACCGGGAGCAAGCCGAACCCGCTGGCGATCAGCCAGCCGGCCAGGATGCAACCCGCGGGTATCGCAACGCCCCAGCACGACCGCAGCCACCGCCGATAGCGTTCCCGCTGCCACGTGCCGGTGAGCATGCCGCTGCGCAGCGACGCCATGCCGAGCAGCATATAGGCCAGCGTTTCCGGGCCGTAGAAGAACAGCATCGTAAGCGGCATCGTGGCGTTTTCGGCGAACCGAGCCTGGAGGATGTCGGCATAGCCGCTGCGGTACCGCGCGAGTTCGCGGGCGATCGCCTGGGGAGACGGAGTACCGAAGGTGTCGGCGAAGCCCTGGAGCTGGCGGATATGGGCCGGCGTCGCGGCAATACCGGGCGCGGCGTGCTCCAGCGTCCACACCTGCAGCGGGATCAGCGCGAACATCGCCATGGCCGCGAGGACCAGCAACAGCCCCAGCACGACCAACCGTTCGGTCGGTAGCCGGCGCAGCGGAAAGGCGATCATCCCGATCAGGGCGTAATGCGCAAGGATGTCGCCGTCCCATACCAGCCAGAGATGCGCCAGGCCGAACACCAGCAGCCAGGCCATGCGGGTATAGTGCACCCGCGCCGGATCGCGCCCGCTCGCCTCCGCCCGCTGCGTGACGAGCAGCAGCGAGGCGCCGAACAGGAACGAGAAGAGCCCGCGCATCTTGCCGTCGAACAAGACGAAGTTCACCCCCCAGACGAGCAGGTCGGCGCCGTGCCACCCGCCATAGGCGCGCGGATTCTCGTACGCCGCGCCTGGCATGGCGAAGCCGACGATGTTGAGCAGCAGGATGCCGAGCACCGCGACGCCGCGGATGATGTCGAGCGAGGCGAACCGCTGCGCGTGCGAGGAGAGGGGGGGCGTCGCCGTCATGCGGAGCCCGCGCTACAGCCAGCTGGTGATCTGCTCCAGCGGCTTCTTCTCGAGCGCGCTGCGCGGAATGCGCGCGTTCCCGGCGGCATGTCCCGTGACGATCATCATCACCGCCTTTTCCTGGTCGGGGCGGCCGCACACGCGGTTGAGGAAGCGCATCGGGTTGGGCGTGTGCACCAGCGTGGCGAGACCTGCCTGGTGCAGCGTCGCGAGCAACAAACCGCAGGCGATGCCGACGCTCTCGGTCACATAATAGTTCTGCTCTTGATCGTCCTCGCCGGTGCCGCCCCAGCGCTGCGCGAAGGCGATGATGATCCACGGCGCGGTTTCCAGATACGGCTTGTCCGGCCCGGTGCCGAGCGGCCACAGCGCGCTCAACCACTGGCCGCCGGCGCGGCCCTCATAGAAGCGGCGCTCTTCTTCCTCGGCGGCGACTCGGATCGCGCACTTGGCCTCGGGGGAGGATACCACGACGAAATGCCAGGGCTGGCGATTGGCGCCGTTGGGAGCGGAGGCAGCGGCCTGGATCGCCGCTTCTATGACCTCGCGCGGTACCGGCGCGTCCTGGAAGGCGCGGCAGCTGCGCCGCGAACCCATTGCATCGCGAAAGCTGCGGGCGCGGCCGATGCGTTCCGAGTCACTCAATACGGCATAGGGCTGCCAAGGAAGCGTCGCCTGGTCGTTCATCCGATCTCCTGAACCCGCTTGTGCAACGCTTGGAACTGGAGCCGGAGACTCGTGACGTCATCTTGCGGTCAGCTTCACTCCTGACCATTTGTCATCAAATCTGCAAGTTTCGGCCACTACGAGGTTTACCGGATCTGCCAGGTCCGCGATCGTCGCCGCGTGCTGCGCCACGTCTCCGGCGCGGACGATCCACAGAAACGCATTGGTCGCCAGCAGCGGCGCCACCGCCGTCAATTGGCGGCGCAGCGTTTCGATGTCCTCGACGCACAACAGCGCGCATTGCAGCCCGTCCGAGGCAGTCGGCTGCTCCTCGATGCCGAGCGCATCGGCATCGAGCCGCGCGCGCAGCGCGTCGGGCAGGTCGTGGAACCAGCAGCGGATGCCGGGCTTCAGCCCAAGCTGTCCGGCGAATGCGCGGTCTGCGGCCATCTGGTATCTCCCTCTCGTCCGAACCTAACGCGCGAACGAGCCGGAGGCACCCCCGGCCGTCAGACCAACGCGGCGTCTTCGCCCATCAGTGCGGGGAAGAACCCCTCATGCGCAGCGCGCAGGTCGGCGATCGAGACGCAGAAGTCGCCTTCTTCCAGCTCGAAGATAAGCCGATTGGCGATCGTGCGGCCGATCGGATCGGCGACCAGCCCCGCCTTGTCGGCGGCCACCAGGAAGTCGGCCAGCGCCTCGTCCTTGACGGTCACGACATACAGGCCCTGATCTTCGCCGAACAGCGATCCGGCGATGCCGAAGGGCTGGGGCTGGTCGATGATCACGCCGATGTTGGAGGCCAGCGCCATTTCCGCCAGCGCGACCGCCAGGCCGCCATCGGCGACGTCGTGGCATGCGGTGATGCAGCCGGTCGAAATCGCCGAGCGGACGAATGCGCCGACGCGGCGCTCCATCATCAGGTCGACTTCGGGCGGCGGGCCTTCTTCGCGGCCATGGATCTCGCGCAGCCAGATCGACTGGCCGAGATGACCGGCACGCTCGCCGAGCGCGATGACGATGTCGCCGGTGCCCTTGAAGCCGATCGTGCAGTTCTTCTGCCAGTCCTTGAGCAGGCCGACGCCGCCGATCGCGGGGGTCGGCAGGATCGCCGAGCCGCCGCCGGTCGCCTTGGACTCGTTGTAGAGCGAGACATTGCCCGAGACGATCGGGAAGTCGAGCGTCCGGCACGCCTCCGACATGCCTTCCAGGCAGCCGACGATCTGGCCCATGATCTCGGGGCGCTGCGGGTTCGCGAAGTTGAGGCAGTTGGTCACCGCGAGCGGCGTGGCGCCGACCGCGGAGAGGTTGCGATACGCCTCGGCCACCGCCTGCTTGCCGCCCTCGACCGGGTCTACGAAGCAATAGCGCGGCGTGCAGTCGGTGGTCATCGCCAGCGCCTTTTGCGTGCCGTGGACGCGAACCACTGCGGCATCGCCGCCCGGGCGCTGCACGGTGTCGGCGCCGACCATGTGGTCATACTGTTCCCAGATCCACCGGCGGCTGGCGATGTCGGGCGAGCCCATCAGCTTGAGCAGGTCGGCAGCGGGGTCGATGCTCTCGGGCACGTCGGTAAGCTCGGCCGGCTTGGGCGTAGGCACATGCGGGCGGTCGTAAAGCGGCGCTTCGTCGGCCAGCGGGGCGAGCGGAATGTCGGCGACGGTCTCGCCCTTCCACTTGAGCACCATGCGGCCGGTATCGGTGACATGGCCGATCACCGCGAAGTCGAGCTCCCATTTGCGGAAGATCGCCTCGGCGAAATCCTCGCGGCCGGGCTTCAACACCATGAGCATGCGCTCCTGGCTCTCCGACAGCATCATTTCATAGGGCGTCATGCCCGCTTCGCGCTGGGGCACGTCGTCCATCACCAGTTCGATGCCGACGCCGCCCTTCGACGCCATCTCGACGGAGGAAGAGGTGAGGCCGGCCGCGCCCATGTCCTGGATCGCGACGATCGCGTCGGAGGCCATCAGCTCCAGGCACGCTTCGATCAGCAGCTTCTCGGTGAAGGGATCGCCAACCTGGACGGTGGGACGCTTCTCGTCGCTGTCCTCGCCGAAATCGGCCGAGGCCATGGTCGCGCCGTGGATGCCGTCGCGGCCGGTCTTCGAGCCGACATAGACGATCGGATTGCCGATGCCCGACGCGGCGGAATAGAAGATCTTGTCCTGATCGGCGACGCCCACGGTCATCGCGTTGACCAGGATGTTGCCGTCATAGGCCGGGTGGAAGTTCACTTCGCCGCCGACGGTCGGCACGCCGACGCAATTGCCATAGCCACCGATGCCATGGACGACGCCGGCGATCAGGTGGCGCATCTTGGGATGGTCGGGACGGCCGAAACGCAGCGCGTTCATGTTGGCGATCGGGCGCGCGCCCATGGTGAACACGTCGCGCAGGATGCCGCCGACGCCGGTCGCCGCGCCCTGATAGGGCTCGATGTAGCTCGGGTGGTTGTGGCTCTCCATCTTGAAGATGGCGGCCTGGTTGTCGCCGATGTCGATCACGCCGGCATTCTCGCCGGGACCGCAGATGACCTGCGGACCGGTGGTCGGCAGCTTCTTCAAATGGATGCGGCTCGACTTGTAGCTGCAATGCTCGGACCACATCACCGAGAAGATGCCCAGCTCGGTCAGATTGGGCTCGCGGCCCATCGCCTTCAGGACGCGCTCATATTCCTCGGGGGAAAGGCCGTGCTCGGCGACGGTCTCTGGGGTGATCTGAGTCATGGCTGGAGCCCATAGCGAGGGCTTTCGCCTGCGTCACCTGTCCGTGTGATCGAGGCCTCCGAACCAGCACCGACAAAAAATCCTCCCCCGGAGGGGGAGGTGGCACGCATAGCGTGACGGAGGGGTAGTCTCCTCAAGCCGTCGCGCTCGTGGGTACTACCCCTCCACCAGCTTCGCTGGTTCCCCTCCCCCTCCGGGGGGAGGATTGAAGATGAGCGTCGCATAGATCGAACTGTAGCGGCAGTTAGATCCTCCCCTGCAAGGGGAGGGGGACCGCGCTAGCGAGTGGTGGAGGGGTATCCCGCTGTCGATAGCGCGATACCCCTCTGTCAGCGCTGCGCGCTGCCACCTCCCTTGCAGGGGAGGATTACTTGGCGGTCAATCCAGCAGGTCGAACCGGTCGGCGTTCATCACCTTCACCCATGCCGCCACGAAATCGCGGACGAACTTCTGTCCGGCGTCGTCGCACGCATAGACTTCCGAGATCGCGCGCAGCTGGCTGTTCGATCCGAACACCAGGTCGGTGCGCGATGCGGTGCCGACCTGCTCGCCGGTGTGGCGATCGGTCCCGACGAACTCCTGGTCACTCTCGTCCGAGACCTGCTTCCAGCTGGTCGCCATCTGGAGAAGGTTGATGAAGAAGTCGTTGGTCAGCGTGCCCGGACGGGTGGTGAGCACGCCGTGCTTCTCGGCCTTGGGATGGTTGGCGCCGAGCACGCGAAGGCCACCGACGAGGACCGTCATCTCCGGCGCCGAGAGGCCGAGCAACTGGGCGCGGTCGACCAGCAGCTCCTCGGTCGGCACGCTGAAGCGCGTCGACAGATAGTTGCGGAAGCCGTCGACCTTGGGTTCGAGCACCGCGAAGCTCTCGACATCGGTCTGCTCCTGGCTGGCATCGGTACGGCCCGGCGTGAAGGGCACCTCGACGGCGTGACCGGCGGCGAGTGCCGCCTGTTCGATGCCGACCGAGCCGCCGAGCACGATCAGGTCGGCGATCGAGACCTTGCGTCCTTGCGCGTTGCTGGCCTCGAACTCGGCCTTGATGCCTTCATAGACCTTGAGGACGCGGGCGAGTTCCTCGGGCCGGTTGACCTCCCAATCCTTTTGCGGGGCCAGGCGGATGCGCGCACCATTGGCGCCGCCGCGACGGTCCGATTGGCGATAGGTGGAGGCCGATGCCCAGGCGGTGGTGACCAGCTCGGACACTGAAAGTCCCGCCTTGGCGATCAGCAGGCGCAGGCCCGCGGCGTCGTTCGGAGTGATCGCGTCACGCGCGGGGGCGGGGAGCGGGTCCTGCCACAGCAGGTCCTCCTGCGGGACTTCGGGGCCGATGTAGCGGCTCTTGGGACCCATGTCGCGGTGCGTCAGCTTGAACCAGGCGCGAGCGAAGGCGTCGGCGAAATAGGCCGGGTCGGCGCGGAACTTCTCCAGGATCGCCCGATAGTTCACGTCGTCCTTGAACGCCTTGTCGGCGGTCGTCATCATCGTCGCGACCTTCTTGCCCGGGGTGTGCGCCGCCGGCGCTTGGGTCTCCTCGGGATTGCCGACCGGCTGCCACTGATTGGCGCCGGCGGGGCTCTTCACCAGCTCATATTCGTGGTCGAGCAAATTGTCGAAATAGGTCATGTCCCACTTGGTAGGGGTGGGGGTCCATGCGCCTTCGATGCCGGAGGTGATGGTGTGGTCGCCCAGTCCGGTTTCGTGGCTGGAGGCCCAGCCCAGCCCCATCTGAGCGATGTCTGCGGCTTCGGGCTCCTTGCCGACCTTCGACGCGTCGCCCGCGCCGTGCGCCTTGCCGAAGGTGTGCCCGCCTGCGGTAAGCGCTGCGGTCTCCTCGTCGTTCATGCCCATCCGGCTGAAGGTCTCGCGCAGATCGCGTGCCGATCCCTTGGTGTCGGGCTTGCCGCCCGGACCCTCGGGGTTCACGTAGATCAGGCCGTGCTGGATCGCCGCGAGCGGGTTCTCGAGCGTCAGCCCCGCTTCCTCGTCGATACGGGTCTGGCCGAGCCATTCCTGCTCGGTGCCCCAATAGATGTCGCGTTCGGGCTCGAACACATCCTCACGCCCTCCGGAGAAGCCGAAGGTCGGGCCGCCCATCGATTCGATCGCGACGTTGCCGGTCAGGATGAACAGGTCGGCCCAGCTGAGCTTGGCGCCGTATTTCTGCTTGACCGGCCAGAGCAGGCGACGAGCCTTGTCGAGATTGCCGTTGTCCGGCCAGGAGTTGAGCGGCGCGAAGCGCTGCGAGCCCGACGAGGAGCCGCCACGACCGTCGCCGGTGCGATAGGTGCCGGCCGAGTGCCACGCCATGCGGATGAAGAAGGGGCCGTAATGCCCGTAATCGGCCGGCCACCAGGGCTGGCTGTCGGTCATCAGCGCCTTCAGGTCTTCCTTGACCGCCCAATAATCGAGGCTCTTGAACTCCTCGCGATAGTTGAAGTCGGGCCCGTAGGGGTTCGGCGAAACCCCGTTCTGCGTGAGGATGTCCAGGCTGAGCTGCTCGGGCCACCAGTCGCGGCTGGTCTGGCCAAGCAGGCGCCGGAGCGCCTCGGGCTGCTTTTTGGGATCGTTGATCGGGCTCGTCTCGGTGATCGCGTCCATCGGGAGGCTCCTCTCTGCCGTCATGTTGCGCGCAGCGTAGGCCTAGAAACCGGGCGCGCAAAACGATCTACGTCGGTCAGACCGATTGGCGCGGTCGATCAGTGATTGCCGCCGATGAAGTCGCCCAGGCTGCCGAGTGCGGAGCCTTCGCCCCGGTTCCCGCCCCCCTGGCTCCCTGCCGCCGCCAGCATCCGGCCGGCGAGCCGCGCGAAGGGAAGGGACTGGATCCACACCTTGCCGGGCCCGGTCAGGCGCGCGAAGAACACGCCTTCGCCGCCGAAGATCATGCTCTTCACCCCGCCAGCCGCGATCAGGTCGAAATCGACGCTGGGCGTGAACGCCGCGATGCAGCCGGTGTCGACATGGAGTTCCTCGCCGGGCTCCAGCACGCGCTCGACCACGGTGCCGCCCATCTGGACGAACACCCAGCCATCGCCCTCCAGCCGCTGCATGATGAAGCCTTCGCCACCGAACAGACCGGTCATGACGCGGCGCTGGAAGTGGATGCCGATCGACACGCCCTTCGCCGCCGCGAGGAAGCTGTCCTTCTGGCAGATCAGCGTGCCCCCGAGTGTGTCGAGCTTGATCGGCAGGATCGCGCCGGGTGTGGGGGCGGAAAACGCGACGCGCGCCTTGCCGCGGCCTTCATGGGTGAAGACGGTGGTGAACAGGCTTTCCCCCGTCACCAGCCGCTTGCCGGCGCCTAGCAGCTTGCCCATGAAGCCGCCGCCCTGGCCGCCGCTGCCGTCGCCGAACACGGTGGTCATAGTCACCGAAGCATCCTTCCACACCATCGCGCCCGCTTCGGCCACCGCGCTCTCGCCCGGATCGAGCTCGATCTCGACGAACTGAAGTTCCTGTCCTTTGATCTCGAAGTCGATATCGTCGGCCAGGCCGGTGTTGCGATGGTGCTGCCAGGGGCTGGGGGGCATGATCGGCTCCTTGTTGATGCGCCCTCTTACCGCGGCTTGCGCAGCCGGCGAAAGAGCCCGCCGCTCGCCACCGGCTCGAACAGGTCTTCGGGGTTTTCGGGGTCGAGCGCCTCGTTCTCGGCCAGCCACGCGGAGACCGCGGTCAGGTCGGGCACCTGATAGGGCCGCAGCGTTCGCCCGGGGCGCTCGCGCAGCGCTTCGATCGCGGCGATCAGCGAACCCTTGGCTTCGATGGTGGCGGCGACTTCCTCGGGCGTCGATCCCAGATGCTCGGCGAGCAGGCCCTCGCGGATCCCCCGGATGCTGGTGCGCATGGCATCGTCGCGCGCCTCGATCGTCACGTCGCACTCGGTGTCGAGCCGCAGCGAGCGGTTGTTGAAGTTGGACGAGCCGATGCGCAACACCTGGTCGTCGACCACCAGCACCTTGGCATGGACGTAGATCGGCTGCCCCCCCGCGGTGAACGGGTGGTAGAGGCGCAGCCGGCCATGGCGGTCGCGCTGATGCAGCGCCTCGACCAGCCGGGCGCGGGCGGTGTCCATCGCCAGCTGCTCCAGCCAGCCATCGGCCTGGGTCGGGTTGACGATGACGATCTCGGGACCGTCGGGCTCGTCGAGCCGGCGGGCGATCGCCTCGGCGATCCGGCGCGACGCGAAATACTGGCTCTCGGCATAGATCGTGTGCCGCGCGCTGGCGATCAGCGCGAGGTAGAGTTGCTCGATTTCGTGGATCGGTTCGGCGCCCTTGCACTCGGGCTGGGTGCGCGAGATCGCCGCGGGGGTGTTCTCGAAATGCGGCGTGAGGATCGGCGGCCAGCACAGCTCGGACGCCGGCGGCGGCGCGATCTCCGGCCCGCCAGACAGAGCCCAGCGGTCGCGCGCGAGCTCGCCCAGTGCCTTGGCGATCGGCCCCTGCAGCGCGGTGGTGGCATCGTGCCAGGGCGCGTGTGGCTTGCGGCCCGGATTGGCGCGGCGCGGCTCGTCGTCGCGGTGGGCGCGGGTGTCCCAGCGGCCCGCGGTCATGTCGATGCCGCCGCAAAAGGCTAGGCAGTCGTCGATCACGACGATCTTCTGGTGGTGCGAGGCGCCGGGCGGGTGATGCCCGTCAAGCCGCGGATGGATGCGCGGGTGGAGCATCCAGCGCGCGATCGTCGCGATCGTCCTGGGCCGCACGAACGACTTGAGCGCCCCCATGTCCCAGCGCAGCAGATAGATGTTGAGCGTCGGCGTGCGCCGGGCAAGCCAGGTCAGGAACGGCCCGACCTGTTCGGGCGCCCCCGGCGCTGCGTCACAAGCCTCGGCCAGGCGGATGCGCGCATCGAAGTCCCAGCCGATCAGCAGGATCTGGTGCTTGGCCTCGAGCATGGCGTCGCGGACCGCGCGGAAATAATCCTCGGCGTCGACGATCACCGACGCGCGGGTGGCCTGCTCGATACGCCATGCGGTATCGCCCGGACGTGCGATGCTCACCGTGCGCGAGTCACAGGATTTCGCGGACCTTCTCAGGAGGCCGGCCCAGCCGCACGCCCTTTTCGGTTTCCACCAGCGGACGCTCGATCAGCAACGGATCGACCAGCATCGCGTCCAGGATCGTGTCCGCGTCCGCCGCCTTAAGCGGCTTGGCGGCATCCTCCGCCATCCGCAGCCCGGCCCTCGGCGACATCCCGGCCCGCGCGTACAGCTCCGCCAGTTTTTCACGCGACGGCGGCGTCTTGAGATACTCGACCACCTCCACCTGCGCGCCGGCGTCCTTCAGGATCGCCAACGCCTCGCGCGATTTCGAACAGCGTGGATTATGGTAGATCGTCGCCTTCACGCGTCCTGCTTCGCCAGCCACTCTTCCAGCCACTTGATCGTGTAGTTGCCCGATTGGAAGTCGGGCTCGTCGAGCAGCGCCTGGTGCAGCGGAATGGTGGTCTTCACGCCTTCCACCACGAACTCCTCGAGCGCGCGCCGCAGCCGCCGGATGCAGCCCTCGCGGGTGCGGCCGAAGACGATCAGCTTGGCGATCATCGAATCGTAATAAGGCGGGATCTTGTAGCCGGCATAGATCCCGCTATCGACGCGCACGTGCATGCCGCCGGGCGCATGGAAATAGGTGACCTTGCCCGGCGAGGGCGCGAAGGTCTTGGGATCCTCGGCATTGATGCGGCACTCGATCGCATGGCCGCGGAACTCGATCTCGTCCTGCCTCACCGACAGCGGATGCCCCTCGGCAACGCGGATCTGCTCGCGCACCAGGTCCATGCCGGTGATCATCTCGGTCACCGGATGCTCGACCTGAAGCCGGGTGTTCATCTCGATGAAGTAGAACTCGCCGTCTTCCCACAGGAACTCGATCGTGCCGGCGCCGCGATAGGCCATGTCGGCCATCGCCTTGGCGACGATCCCGCCCATGCGCGCGCGGTCCTCGGGCGTGATGACCGGGGACAGCGCTTCTTCCAGCACCTTCTGGTGACGGCGCTGGAGCGAGCAGTCGCGCTCCCCCAGATGGATGGCGTTGCCATTGCCGTCGCCGAACACCTGGAACTCGATGTGGCGCGGATTGCCGAGATATTTCTCGAGGTAAACGGTCGCGTCGCCGAACGCGGCCTTCGCCTCGCTGCCCGCCTGCTGCATCAGCGTTTCGAGCTGGTCCTCGGACGTGCACACCTTCATGCCGCGCCCGCCGCCGCCAGAGGCAGCCTTGATGATCACCGGATAGCCGGCGCGCGCCGCGATCTCCTTGGCCTCGGCCAGGTCGCTGATCGGCCCGTCCGAGCCGGGGACGAGCGGCAGGCCCAGGGCGCCGGCGGTGCGCTTGGCCTCGATCTTGTCGCCCATCGTGCGGATATGCTCGGGCTTGGGACCGACGAACAGCAGCCCGTGCGCTTCGACGATCTCGGCGAACTGCGCGTTCTCCGAGAGGAAGCCGTATCCCGGATGGATCGCGTCCGCGCCCGAAATTTCGGCTGCCGAGATGATGTTGGGGATGTTGAGATAGCTCTCACCCGCAGGGGGCGGCCCGATGCAGATCGCCTCGTCCGCCAGGCGCACATGCATCGCGTCGGAATCGGCGGTGGAATGCACTGCCACCGTCTTGATGCCCATTTCGTGGCACGCGCGGTGGATGCGCAGCGCGATCTCGCCTCGGTTGGCGATCAGAAGCTTCTTGATCTGCGGCATGCTTACTCGACGACCACGAGCGGCTGGTCGAATTCGACGGGCTGGCCGTTCTCGACCAGGATTGCCTTGACGGTGCCGGCGCTGGGCGCGTTGATGGTGTTCATCACCTTCATCGCCTCGATGATCAGCAGCGTGTCGCCGGCCGCGACCTTGTCGCCCACGCTCACAAAGGTCTTCGCCTCCGGATTGGGCTTCAGATAGGCCGTGCCGACCATCGGCGACTTGACTGCGTTCTGCGTGGCCGCAGGCGCCGGCGCGCCGACTTCGCTCGGTGCCGCTGCGGGTGCCACGGAAGCAGGCATCGCCATTTGCGGCGCCGGCGCCATGTGCACGGCGGGTGCCGCCTGCACCTTGCGCGCGACGCGGACGCGGCGGGTGCCGTCCTCCACTTCGATTTCGGTTAGCTGCGTATCATCGAGCACGGCGGCGAGCTGACGTACCAGCTCGATATCCACCTGCATCGCCCCTGAATTATTGTTCTCGGCCACAGACGACCCTTTTTGTACGAATGAAACCGCGCCCTCTGTCAGAGTCGCGCGGCGGCTTCAAGCGCGAGCATGTAGCTGAGCGCGCCAAAGCCGGCGATGGTTCCGCGCGCGGCACGACCGGCGAAGCTGGTATGCCGGAAGTCCTCGCGCGCATGTGGATTGGATAGATGCACTTCGATCACCGGCGTGGTGATGCTCCGAATCGCGTCGTGCAACGCGACCGAGGTATGCGTGTAGCCGCCCGGATTGAGGATCACCGCCTGCACGCCGCGCGCCTGCGCTTCGTGCAGCCAGTCGATCAGATGCCCTTCATGATTGGACTGGCGCATGTCGATCACCAGGTCGAGCTCACGCGCCCGGTCCTCCATCTGTCCGGCGATGTCGTCCAAGGTGTCATGGCCATAGATCTCCGGCTCGCGCAGCCCCAGCAGGTTGAGATTGGGACCGTTGAGGACATAGATCGTGTCGGCCAAGGAGTTGCCTTTCGGTTGCGGCTTCAGCGGGGCGGACCCTATATGACCCAGCGTCCCCGATCAAATTTCAAGGCTGGTTCATGCACACCGACGGTACCGTCTCCATCAGCGTCAATGGCGAGCACAAGCGTGTCACCGCCGGCCTCACCATCCTCAAGCTCGCCGAAGAGATGGGACTGGTGCCGGAAAAGATCGCGGTGGAGCGCAATCTCGAAGTCGTGCCGCGCTCGACTCTGGGCGAAGTGCTGGTCGAGGATGGCGACGAGCTGGAGATCGTCCATTTCGTGGGCGGCGGCGACCATGCCGGCGCGGTGACTGCGGACGATAGCTGGAGCGTCGCGGGCAAGACCTTCCGCTCGCGGCTGATCGTCGGCACCGGCAAGTACAAGGACTTCGCCCAGAACGCGGCGGCGGTGGAAGCCAGCGGCGCGGAGATCGTCACGGTGGCGGTGCGCCGCGTGAACGTCAGCGACCCGACCGCGCCGATGCTGACCGACTATATCGATCCCAAGAAGATCACCTATTTGCCCAACACCGCCGGCTGTTTCGATGCCGACAGCGCGATCCGCACGCTGCGGCTGGCGCGCGAAGCCGGCGGCTGGGAGCTGGTGAAGCTCGAAGTGCTCGGCGAAGCCCGCACGCTCTATCCCGACATGGTCGAGACGCTGCGCGCCACCGAAGTGCTGGCCAAGGAGGGCTTCAAGCCGATGGTCTATTGCGTCGACGATCCGATCGCTGCCAAGCGGCTCGAGGATGTCGGCGCGGTGGCGATCATGCCGCTCGGCGCGCCGATCGGGTCGGGCCTGGGCATCCAGAACCAGGTGACGATCCGCCTGATCGTCGAGGGTGCCAAGGTGCCGGTGCTGGTCGATGCCGGCGTCGGCTCGGCGTCCGACGCGGCGGTGGCTATGGAACTGGGCTGCGACGGCGTGCTGATGAACACGGCGATCGCGGAAGCCAAGGATCCCATCATGATGGCGTCGGCGATGAAGGCGGCGGTGGAGGCGGGGCGGCTGTCCTACCGCGCCGGGCGCATGGGGAAGCGCCGCTATGCCGATCCGTCGAGCCCGCTGGCCGGCCTGATCTGATGCGCACGGCGCTGCTCGCCGGATTGCTGGCGCTGGGGGCGTGCAACCCGCAGCCCGGCCAGAATGGCGGCAGCACCAACAGCGTCGGCCGCGTCGCCGCCGAGCCGGTGACCCTGACCACCTCGGACGGGGTGCGAGTCGATGGCGTCTATACCCAGGTCGAACATCCCCGCGCGCTGATCCTGCTGTTCCACCAGGACGATTCCGGCAAGGATGAATATGCCCTGATTGCGCCGCGGCTGGCGCAGACAGGCTATTCTTCGCTGCGGATCGACCAGCGGCGGGGCGGCGCCCTGTTCGGCGGTAATGCCACCGCGCAACGGCTGGGCAAGCGCGTCGGCTATCTCGATGCCATGCCCGACCTCGTCGCGGCGCTCGACTGGGCGAAGCGGCAGAAGCTGCCGGTGATCCTGTGGGGCAGCAGCTATTCGGCTTCGCTCGCCGTCCTGCTCGCCGCTGATCGCCCCGGGGACGTCGCCGCGGTGCTGGCCTTCTCCCCGGGCGAGTATTTCGACGACACGCACCTCCTCGCGCGGGCGGCGGCCAAGCTCCGTACGCCGGTGTTCGTCACCTCCGCGCAGGAAGGGCGTGAGATCGATGGGGCGCGCGCAGTGATCGATGCGGCGCCTGCCCAGGCCAAGGTGCAGTTCGTGCCCAAGCTGGGCGGCTTCCATGGTTCCTCGACGTTGCTGCGCGAACGCAATCCCGAGGGCGCGGAGCCGGCGTGGAAGGCCGTGACCGGCTTTCTCGATACGGTGGCCGCGGCGAAGCGTTAGGAACCCTGCGGGCGCCTGGCCGTTATCTTCTGCAACGGGATGCAAGAGCGCCAACAGGGTGCCGGCCCCGCAGCCAGGAGAATGATCATGGGTGAACTTACCGACAAGATCAAAGGCAATGTCGACGAACTCGTCGGCAAGGTGAAGCAGCAGTCGCCGAACCCCGAGACGCGCGACGAAGGCGCCGCGCAGCAGCTCAAGGGCAAGGGCGAGCAGTTCACCGGCAAGGTCAAGGGCGCGCTCGGCGACGACATCTGACCTGATACGTGCTTACGCAGGGGAAGGGGCGGTCCGGAAACGGGCCGCCTCTTCTCGTTTCAGTCGTTGACGTAGAAGGCCCAGAGCCGGCTCGGCAGCCGGGCCGCCGCGAAGCGCACCGGACTGCGCGCCGGGCCGACCTCGCAGACGGAGAACGACTCGGTCTGCGACGAATCGAGCGGATTGGGCAGGCGCACGGTCTGGCCGTTCAGCCAGCGCCATTCCTGCTGCCACACCCTCACGCCATTGAGCGCGAATTGGTCGTTTTCCTTGCCGATATGTACGCTACGCCACGACATGCATGTCTCCTTCCGCCCGCATCATAGCGGGGGAGGGTTCAGCGATTCCTAATGGCGGCGATCGTGGTTGCCGCAGTGATCACTTCGACATCGGTCTTGAGGTGGAGCAGGCGCACGCCGCTTTGCGACAGCGCGCGGGCCAGTGCGGGCGCGAACGCCTCGGTCCGCTCCACCGTTTCCGCCCAGCCGCCAAAGGCGCGGGCCAGCGCGGCAAAGTCGGGATTGCGCAAGGTCGTGCCCGACAAGCGTGTGGGAAATTCGCGCTCCTGGTGCATGCGGATCGTGCCATAGGCGGCATTGTCGACGACGATCACCAGCAGGTTCGCGCCGTGCTGCACGGCAGTGGCGAGTTCCTGGCCGTTCATCAGGAAATCGCCGTCACCCGCCACCGCCACCACCTGGCGCTCAGGCGCCCGCAGGGCCGCGGCGACTGCGGCGGGCACGCCATAGCCCATCGCCCCAGCGGTCGGCGCCAGCTGCGAGGGTTGCGGACCGTAATGCCAATAGCGGTGCCACCAGCCGGAGAAATTGCCCGCGCCGTTGCAGATGATCGTGTCGGCCGGCATCGCCTCGCGCATCGCCGCGACGCATTGGCCCAGATCGAGCGCGACGCCCTCGCGCGGCTGCGGCGTCGACCAGACGCGCCACTCCGCATGCGCTTCGGCGCCGAGCCGCGAGGGCGTGCCGCGATTCTCCAGCGCGATCGCGCCGGCAAAGCTCGGCATGTCGGCGCAGATCGCCACATCGGCCTGGTAGACTCGGCCCAGTTCGCTCGGATCGGGGTGGACATGGACCAGTGTCTGTCCGGGATGATCGGGGGTGATCAGCGTGTATCCGTCGGTCGTCGCCTCGCCCAGCCGCGCGCCGACGACCAGCAGCAGGTCGGCGGTCTTAATGCGCGCCACCAGCTTGGGATTGGGACCATAGCCCAGATTGCCGGCATAGACCGCGCAGTCGGCGGGCAGCGCGTCCTGCCGGCGGAAGGCCGTCGCGACGGGAATGCCGCGCCGCTCGGCAAAGGCTGCGAACTGCGCGCCTGCCGCGGCGTTCCAGCCCGCACCCCCAACGATCGCCACCGGCCGCTGCGCGCCGTCGAGCATCGCCGAGAGCGTCTGCATCGCCCGCGCGTCGGGTGCCTGGTTGAGGCGGGGCAGGGGCGGGCGGTCCACTGCCTCGACTGCGTCCAGCAGCATGTCCTCGGGCAGCGCGATCACCACCGGCCCGGGCCGTCCGCTAATTGCGACATTCCAAGCGCGTGCGACGTACTCGGGGATCCGGCGCGCATCCTCGATCCGCGTCGACCATTTCGCCAGCGGCGCGAACATCGCCGGCAGGTCGACTTCCTGGAAACCTTCACGATCGCGCATTCTTCGGTCGACATCGCCGACGAACAGCAGCATCGGCTGCGAATCCTGCATCGCGACATGCACGCCGATCGACGCGTTGGTCGCCCCCGGCCCCCGCGTGACGAAGCACACGCCGGGCCGTCCGGTCATCGCTGCATCGGCGCACGCCATGAACGCCGCCCCGCCTTCCTGCCGGCAGGTGACCAGATCGATGTCGTCGGCGTCAACCAGAGCGTCCAATACCGCCAGGAAGCTCTCGCCCGGCACATGGAAGATCCGGTCGCACCCCTGCGCCACCAGATTGTCGACAAGGATGCGGCCGCCGTTGCGAAGTTCGGTCATGCGCCATCCTAACCCGCGCTGTCTGCAAAACGGAAGGGCCGCCGCCGCTTGACGCTAGCTCTGGCGCGGGCTTATCGCCGCCTGGGTTCAGGAGAGGACGGCCATGAAGAAGCTTTACCCGGACGCAGCCGCGGCGCTGGAGGGATTGCTGTTCGACGGCATGACCATCTGCGCCGGCGGGTTCGGCCTGTCGGGCATCCCTGAGCGGCTGATCGACGCGATCCAGGCGGCGGGGACCAGGGACCTGACCATCGCCTCCAACAATGCCGGCATCGACAATGAAGGCCTCGGCAAGCTGCTCCGCTCGCGCCAGGTCAAGAAGATGATCTCCTCTTATGTCGGCGAGAACAAGGAATTCGAGCGGCAATATCTCTCCGGCGAGCTGGAGGTGGAGTTCTGCCCGCAAGGGACCCTGGCCGAACGCTGCCGCGCCGGCGGTGCCGGCATCCCCGGCTTCTACACCAAGACTGGAGTCGGCACGCTGGTGGCGCAGGGCAAGGAAGTGAAGAGCTTCGACGGTGAGGACTATATCCTCGAGCGCGGGATCCGCGCCGACCTGTCGATCATCAAGGGGTGGAAGGCCGACGAGGCCGGCAACCTGCTGTTCCGCAAGACCGCGCGCAACTTCAACCAGCCCATGGCGACCGCGGGCAAGGTATGCGTCGCGGAGGTGGAGGAAGTGGTGCCGGTCGGCAGCCTCGATCCCGATCAGATCCATTTGCCCGGCATCTATGTGAAGCGGCTGATCGTCGGCGCGCCGTACGACAAGAAGATCGAGTTCCGCACCGTGCGGCCCCGGGCGGCGGCATGAGCGTGCTGCGGTCTTCGGCGGCCTTGCTCGCGGGCGCGGCGTTTGTGCTGTCGGGCTGCATCGCCGCGGCAGTGCCGGTCGCCGCGGCGGGCGGCCTCTACAAGGCACGCCAGGACAGCGCGAACAAGCGCGAGCGCGGCGCGAAGCGCAAGGCGGAGGCGCCAAAGCCGGGCAAGAGCATCGTCACGCCAGACGGCCAGCGCGTCACGGTCACGACGCTCAACCAGCTACCGGCGCCCGACGGCAGCCTGCCGGCGCGCGCCGCCTCGGCCACGGTGCCGCCGGAGATGCAGTATCTCTATGGCTCGGGCGAAGCCGCGGCGCTCAGCTTTCAGGCCTATCAGGGGCTGTGGAACTATCTTCGGGTCGAGATCGGCTATCTGCGCGACAAGTCCCAGGCGAAGTCGGTCGCGCTCTCGCCGGGCTCCACCCTCGACAATCCCAAGTTCGAGACCTGCGGCAAGCGGCCGATGGCGGTCGTGCTCGATATCGACGAGACCGTGCTCCAGAATCTCGGCTACGAAGCCGACACGGCGCAGCGCGGCGGCGGCTATGACGCCGCGCGCTGGAGCCGGTGGGAGCAAACCGGCGTCGAGCAGATGCTGGCGGTGCCCGGCGCCGCCGAGGCGCTGGCCGCCGCCCGCCGCGAGGGCTTCACGATCGTGTTCAATTCGAACCGCTCCGCCGCCACTGCGCCCCAGACGATAGCCGCACTCGATCGTGCGGGGCTGGGACCCGCCACCCTCGGCGACACGCTGTGGCTGCGCGGCGAGGGCGAGCCGAGCGGCAAGGATGCCCGCCGCGCCCGCATCGCCGAGCGCTATTGCATCGTCGCTCTGGCCGGCGACCAGCTCGGCGACTTCAGCGACTTGTTCAACGCGCCCGAACTCGGCGTCCAGGCCCGCCGTAGCAGCGTCGGCGCCAGTCTGGTCGCGCCGCTCTGGGGCGCCGGCTGGTTCATGCTGCCCAATCCCGTCTATGGCACGGGCCTGAAGGGCGGCATGGACGAGGTGTTCCCGCCCGCCGTGCGCTGGACCGATCCACAGGAGAAGAAGTGATGCCCTGGACGCGGGACGAAATGGCGGCGCGCGCCGCGCGCGAGCTGCAGGACGGCTTCTACGTCAATCTCGGCATTGGCATCCCCACACTGGTCGCCAACCACATCCCCGCGGGCGTGGAAGTGACGCTTCAGTCGGAGAACGGGATGCTCGGCATCGGTCCGTTCCCGTATGAGGGCGAGGAAGACGCAGACCTGATCAACGCGGGCAAGCAGACCATCAGCGAGCTGCCCCAGTCGGTCTATTTCTCCAGCGCCGACAGCTTCGCGATGATCCGCGGCGGGCATATCGACCTGACCGTGCTCGGGGCGATGGAGGTGTCGGAGACCGGCGACATCGCCAATTGGATGATCCCGGGCAAGATGATCAAGGGCATGGGTGGCGCCATGGACCTGGTTGCGGGCGTCAAGAAGATCATCGTCGTGATGGAGCACACCAGCAAGAACGGCGACCCCAAGTTCATCCCGGCCTGCACCCTGCCGCTGACGGGCAGGAACGTGGTCGACATGATCATCACCGACCTTGCCGTGTTCCAGCGCCCCGATCACGACAGCCCGTTCCGCTTGGTCGAGCTGGCCCCGGGCGTGACCGCCGAAGAAGTCGCGGCCAAGACCAGTGCGAATTTCGAGCTGGCGGCCCCCATCTCCGCCTGAGCGGGGGCGCACCGAACAGGGCGCTCCCGCGAACGGGCCAGGCGAGACCAGCGCGTAGGATTCGCCTCAACCAACCTTTTGGTTGGTTGAGGAAGTACAGGATTTCTGCGGCCCTTCGGGGTTTTCCGGCGACGTTGATGTTGAGGAAGTTGCGGCCTGTTGAGTGCCCGAGCGGCCCGTAGCGGATGTGGCTGAACGAACATAAAAAGAACAACAGCAGGGCAAATCCTATTTTGCCAGTAAATTGGTTCGTCTTGAAGTGGGTGGATTGCGGACGGGTGGCCTTTGAGAAGGCGGACGGCGATAACCGCCGTTCAGGGCGGCGTCCCCTTTCCCAAAGAGGATGCTATTTTGGGAACAAGCCTAGCATCAGGAGGAGTGGCGAAGGGTTCCGTATTGCTATGCCATTCCGCGCTGGAAGTCGCTATGAAGCCGCGCAGCTAGGGGCGAACTAAACAGATCGTCTAGCCGGGCACGGGCTATCATCTGACGAAAGACCCCGTGCTGCGTAGCATTGCCACCATCGTGCATGGTGTCGGTCATCCAGGCACTGAACTCCTGATATTTCCAGACGCGGGGCAGAACCGTAGCGGAGTAGTCGGCAAGCGCCGAACCGTCCTGATCGCGCACAGCGCTCACCAGTGCCTGCGCCAACACGTCGACATCGTAGAGTGCCATGTTCATGCCTTTGGCCCCCGTGGGTGGCACGAGATGGGCGGCGTCGCCCGCCAGATAGAGGTTCTGGAACTGCATCGGCGCATGAACCACGGAGCGGAGCGGCACCACCTCCCGATCAAGGGCGGCCGCATTCTCAATCGTGTCGTCCTGCAGGCGCAAGCGGATTTGATCCCAAATTCGCTCGTCGGACCAGTCCTCTGGTCCGTCACTCAGCTCGCACTGGAGATAATAGCGGCTTCGCTGCGGCCCGCGTGGAAG
The DNA here is from genome assembly GCF_021513175.1 of Sphingomonas sp. S2-65. Taxonomy (NCBI): domain Bacteria; kingdom Pseudomonadati; phylum Pseudomonadota; class Alphaproteobacteria; order Sphingomonadales; family Sphingomonadaceae; genus Sphingomonas; species Sphingomonas sp. S2-65. The sequence continues at coordinate 3,717,513 of NZ_CP090953.1, forward strand.
CTGTGCAACGAAGCCGTGATCGCTGGCGGCCATTATCGGATGCTCGACGACGGGAGCTTCCACCAGCGCTGCCAGCCACGCATATCCGAACTCATGGCTGATGGTGGTGAGGACGCCTGCGGGAATGGAAGCCCGGCTGACGCCCCGATCGGCGTCGCAACCGGCGATGTGGCTACAATCGACGACGTGCTCCTGCTTATCCTGTACATAGCGGACGTTCGGTCGCTGGCCCTCCTCGTTGGTAATCGTCACGTCGGTCACGTCAAATTGGACGTTGCCGCCTCGCACGTCGATTAATTCGCGTAGCAGATTGTTGACCAGCATCTGCTGGGTGCAGAAGCGGCCTTCGCTGCCGTCGTCGCCCGCAATCTCAAAAACGCGGCCAACTCCGTTAATGCGGTAGTCGATCGTCTGCGCAACGGGACCAGCGAGGAGGCGATCGGCAAGACCCCACCGTTCGAACATCCTGACCCCACGAGCGTCCACTACGCCGGCACGCTGCCGGACCTCAATATAGGCGCGATCACGTCGCTCAAGGACGACACACGGCACGTTTGCGGTATGCAGGAAGATCGCGAGCGTTAGCCCGGCCGCCCCTGCGCCGATGATAACGACGGGCGTTTCTTGGGTGATCGGCATGGCGGTTTCCTGTGTGATTTCCATGCTGCGAATATATAAGCTATGGCTTGCATTCGCTAATCACATACGGATCGGGAGCCGGGTGCATGCCGCGCAAACCCAATATCGCCTCGAAAAAACAACCGCGGCAGTCCCGCTCGATCGCCACAGTGGCGGCGATCGTAGAGGCGGCTACTTACATTCTGAGCCGTGGTGGCCTGGCGGATTTCACCTCCAACAAGGTCGCCGAGCGCGCCGGAGTGAACGTCGCATCCTTCTATCAGTACTTCCCGAACAAGGAGGCGCTGCTCTTCCACATCGTCCAACGTACATGGGACGAGCAGCTTGCGCGCTTGGAACCCATCCTAACGAGCGGAGACGCGAGTCCTGCGGACCGACTGCGAGCATTTGTGCGGGAGTTGATGCTGGTCGAAGCGGCAGAGGCGGAGCTGCGGCGCGGAATGCGCGCCGCTTCCGTAGAATTGCATGACACGCCCGAGTTCAAGGCGCTGCTGGCGCGTGGGACCGCCCTGTTCAATGGCTTCCTTACCGACGCTCTGGGCGCGCGCGTCCCCGACGCGCTTGACTTCACGGTTGAGACGATCGCCATCCTCATCACCAGTTTCACTGAACGAGCGACTGACGAGCGGCGAGCGAGGGACCACCTTCTCCGACAGGCTGACTTCCTCGCCGAATTGCTGATCGCGCGCTTTGATCTCTCCTAGCCGCAATCCCACAAACGAACCCGTAGTGGGAAAGTCGCCCTGCCGATCGCGCCTACAGGCGTCCGGGGCATCCGTTTCCCAGGATCTGTTCCCGATTGCTCTTTCCCGAAATTGCACTTCGAAGATGAAGAAACGGGAATGATTGCGCTAAACGAATGGCTGCTTTCGGGAACACAGATTGCCTACCTGAACGTTCGGGTTTGGGCGTTACCTGTCCTTCTCATGTGCCAAATCGTCTAGCAGCTTAGAAAGCTGCCGCCTGCGTGATGGCGCATAGGCTGGGTCCTTCGCCCGGATGTCGTCGTCATCGGCCCAGTAGCTCAGGCAAGCCATGCTTTCCGCTCAGCGCCTCGCAGCCGCGCCGGGTCGGCGATGCCGGCGTCCAGCTCTTCGTTTGTCACGTCGCCGCCGTCGATGACATGGCGGAGGCTGCTGATCGGGAAGGCCCGGGCGTCGGTCACGCCAGCAACCTGCCCGAGCGTTGCGCGCCCGGCAATGGCCGCTATTAGTCCGCAACTTTCCTCGCGGCCCACAAGGCAAAATGCCCAACGAGCAGCCCTCTGATAATTGCGTGATGGGTTGCCCCTGCGAACGTTTGTATTAAAGCGCGGCGCATGTCCACGCAACCGCGCACCTTGTACGAGAAGATCTGGGCCGACCATGTCGTCGAACGCCGGGATGACGGCACCTGCCTGCTGTATATCGACCGACACCTCGTCCACGAAGTCACCAGTCCGCAGGCTTTCGCCGGGCTGCGTGCGGCCGGGCGCCGGCTGCGCCGTCCCGATCTCACGCTGGCGGTCCCCGACCATAATCTGCCGACGACCGCCCGGGTCGACGCGAACGGACAGCCGCTGCCGATCGCCGACCCTGCCAGCGCGGATCAGCTTTCCGCGTTGCGCGCCAACGTCGCCGAATTCGGCGTGCCGTATATCGACGCGCTCGATGCGCGGCAGGGGATCGTGCATGTCGTCGGTCCCGAACAAGGCTTCACGCTGCCAGGCACCACGCTGGTCTGCGGCGACAGCCACACCTCGGCGCACGGCGCGCTCGGCGCGCTGGCGTTCGGCATCGGCACGTCCGAGGTCGAGCATGTCATGGCGACTCAGACGCTGCTGCTCAGCCCGTCCAGGACCCTGGAGATCCGCGTCGACGGGACGCTGGGGTACGGCGTCAGCCCCAAGGATGTGGTGCTTGCGATAATCGGCAGGATCGGCGCGGCCGGCGGCACCGGCTATGTCATCGAATTCACCGGCGAAGTGATCCGCGCGATGTCGGTCGAGGGGCGACTGACCGTGTCCAACATGTCGATTGAGGGTGGGGCCCGTTCGGGGCTGATCGCGCCGGATGAGACGACCTTCGACTATCTCAAGGGCCGGCCGCTCGCGCCCAAGGGTGAGGCTTGGGACAAGGCGCTGGCCTATTGGCGCACGCTGCCGAGCGATCCCGGCGCGCGCTACGACGCCACCGTGCGGCTCCACGCCAGCGACATCGCGCCGTCGCTCACCTGGGGCACTAGCCCCGAGGATGTGGTGCCGATCACTGGCGCGGTGCCCGATCCCGAAAGCTTCGCCGATCCGTCCAAGCGCGTCGCGGCGCAGAAGTCGCTCGACTATATGGGCCTCACCGCGGGCACCCGGATGCAGGACATCGGCATCGAGCATGTCTTCATCGGCAGTTGCACCAACAGCCGGATCGAGGATCTGCGCGCCGCCGCGTCGGTGGTGAAGGGCCACCATGTCGCCGACCGCGTGCGCCAGGCGCTGATCGTGCCGGGTTCCGGGCTGGTGAAGCGCCAGGCCGAGGCCGAGGGGCTGGATCGCATCTTCGTCGAGGCCGGTTTCGAGTGGCGCGAGCCCGGCTGCTCGATGTGCCTGGCGATGAACCCGGACAAGGTGCCGGCCGGCGAACGTTGCGCTTCCACTTCGAACCGCAATTTCGTAGGGCGGCAGGGTCCGGGCGCGCGGACACACCTCGTCTCGCCGGCAATGGCCGCGGCGGCGGCGGTGACCGGGCGCTTGACCGACGTCAGGGACTTGATGGCGGCGGACGCGTGAGGGGTTTTACACATGAAGCGGGCGCTCTACGCACTCATCATCGGCACCGTCCTGAGCGGCTGTGCCGCCGCCTATGCTTCGGCGCAGGGCAAGCGGGCACCCGTGTCCTCGGACACGCCCACCACACGCTGATTTCCGCCGGGCTTCGCGCTGCGGCGTCTCAAGGAGCCTGACATGGAGCCCGTCCGCCAGGTCGAGGGGCGCGCCTATCCGTGGGGCGCCAAGAACATCGACACCGACATCATCATCCCCGCGCATTGGCTCAAGACCACTACGCGCGAAGGGCTGGGCAGGGGCGCGTTCGAGACGGTGCGCGCGCAGCCGGGCAACGTGTTCGACGATCCCCGCTATGCCGGCGCGCCGGTGCTCGTCGCCGGCGACAATTTCGGGTGCGGGTCGAGCCGCGAACATGCCGCCTGGGCGCTCGCCGACATGGGCGTCAAGGCAGTGATCGCGCCGAGCTTTTCGGACATTTTCTCCGGAAACGCGTTCAAGAACGGCATTGTCGCGGTGGTTTTGCCGCAGGAAGCGGTGGATCGCCTGGTCGAAGTGGCGAGAACCGACGCGATCACCGTCGACCTCGAGACGATGACGGTCACCACTCCCTATCAGGACCGCTTCGCCTTCAGCCTGGATCCGTTCCGCCGCCAATGTCTGCTGGAAGGGCTGGACGAGATCGGCCTGACGCTGGCACAAGATACCGCGATTTCGAAATTCGAGGCCGGCGTCGCCGACGAACGGCCCTGGATCGCGGTAGGAGGCGGGGATGCGAGCATTACTGTCACGGGCGCCGGGCGGACCTGAAACTCTAACCCTGGCCGATGTGCCGGATCCGGTGCCGGGCAAGGGCCAGGTACTGGTCTCGGTCCGCGCCTGCGCGATCAACTATCCCGACGTCCTGATCATCGCGGACAAATACCAGTTCAAGCCAACCCGCCCCTTCGCCCCCGGCGGCGAGATCGCCGGGGTGATCGAGGCCGTCAACGAGAGCGTCACCGGCTGGTCGGTGGGCGACCGCGTGATCGCCGTCATCGGCCATGGCGGCTTGGCCACAAAGGTCGCGATCGGCGCGGATCAGCTGTTTCGCCTGCCCGACGAGCGCAACTTCGAGGAAGGGGCGGCGTTGCTGCTCACTTATGCCACCGCCATCCACGCGCTGCTCGACCGGGGGCAGTTGCGCACGGGGCAGACCTTGCTGGTGCTCGGAGCCGCCGGCGGCGTGGGCCTGGCCGCGATCGAACTGGGCAAGGCGTTCGGTGCCACCGTGGTGGCGGCAGTCTCGTCGGAGGAGAAGGCGCAGGCTGCGCGCGACGCAGGCGCCGACCGGGTCCTCATCTATCCTCGCGCACCGTTCGACAAGGCGCAGTCCAAGGCGCTGAGCGAAGCCTTCAAGGACGCCGTCGGACCGGCCGGTGCAGACGTGATCTTCGATCCGGTAGGCGGGGACTATGCCGAGCCGGCACTGCGCGCGATCGGCTGGGAAGGGCGCTACCTGGTGGTCGGCTTTCCGGCCGGCATCCCCAAGCTGCCGCTGAACCTGACACTGCTGAAAAGCTGCGACGTGTGCGGCGTGTTTTGGGGAGCGTTCGCCGCGCGCGACCCGCAGGCGAACGCCGAGCATGTCGAGCGGTTGTTTAGCCTTTGGAGCGAAGGGCGGATATCGCCGCGCGTTACCGCGACTTTCGCGCTGGAAGATGCGGGAGTCGCGATCGCGAAGATGGCGAACCGGGAGGCGGTCGGGAAGCTGGTGATAACGGTCGAGCAATCCGGTCCTGGCTCGGCCGGCACGGAGCAACGCTAGTTGCCTTGCCTTCCTGCCCCCCCTATCTCCGGCGAAACGGCATTAAAGGGTTGGAAAAAGCACATGACCACTTTCGACGATCGCGAGCGGGCGTTCGAGGCGAAGTTCGCGCGTGACGAGGAAATGGCCTTTCGTGTCATCGCCCGGCGCAACCGGCTGCTGGGGCAGTGGGCCGCCTCCAAGATGAAGCTGACCCCGGAGGAGACCGAGGCCTATGCCAAGGCCGTGGTGCACGCCGAGTTCGAGGAAGCCGGTGACGAGGACGTCATCCGCAAGCTGCTGGGCGATCTGACCGCTGCGGGCGTCGAAGTCGATGACGGCGCGATCCGTGCCGCCCTTGCCGAGCAGACCATCGAAGCGCGGCGCCAGCTGATGGAAGCGCAGTAAGATGGGCATGGCCGCGGCCGAGATCGAGGCGCTGATCGTGGCGGGCATACCCGGCGCGCGGGTCGAGATCACCGATCTGGCCGGGGATGGCGACCACTATGCAGCGCGGGTTGTCGCCCCCATGTTCAAGGGGATGCCGCGCGTGCGCCAGCACCAGGCGGTTTATGCTGCGCTCGGCGGGCGCATGGGCGGCGTGCTCCACGCGCTCCAGCTGACCACCGAAGCGCCTGTCGAGGAGTGAATGCAAATGACCGATGACGTGCAGGGCCGGCTTCAGGGCCTGGTAGAGCAGAACGACGTGCTGCTGTTCATGAAGGGCAGCCCGCTATTCCCGCAATGCGGCTTCTCCAGCCGTGCGGTGGCGATCCTCAACCATCTCGGCGTCGCCTTCGAGAGCGTCGATGTGCTGCAGGATCAGGGCATTCGTCAGGGCATCAAGGCGTTCTCCGACTGGCCGACCATCCCGCAGCTCTATGTGAAGGGCGAATTCGTCGGTGGTTCGGACATCATGATGGAGATGTACGAAAGCGGCGAACTCGCGCAGCTGCTGACCGAGAACGGGCTGGCGGCACAGGCCTGAAGCTCTTTCCAGAATTTCGTCGCCCCGGCCATCGGCGCGGCCCGGTGTTGTGAAGCCGTAGGCGGGAACTAGCCCGCTGCGACGCTTGCGACAGCTGGGCCGTGAACCGGGTCCGGGGCGACTTACTATGCGAACGAATCCAGGCGCTACGCGCGGTTCCCGCGAACTCTGCTGGTTGTGAGGGCACCCGGGGCGGGTGGGCCGACGCGAGACCGGAGAGCTGGTCGACCCACCCTAATGAAGCGATGAACGCTCGGGTGCCTCTTACTCTGCACTCCTCATGCCAACTTTGCCCACCCACGCATTTCTGCGGCGGGCGATGGTTAACGGCGTTCTGCGCGATCTCCAAACTGTAAGCTAATCCGACGGTTCGTCGAAGCTGCGGGTCTGTAAAAACCTCTTGACTACGCGTGTAGTCATGGCTGATTACATGCGTAGTCGGAAGAGGGACTCATGACCGAGCGTATCAGCGAAGCCGAACATGCCGTGATGGAGGTCCTGTGGGAGGAAGCGCCCCTGACTGCCCAGGAAGTGGCGGAGCGCGTGCCCGAGACCCGCAGCTGGAGCGCCAACACGGTCAAGACGCTGCTCGGACGGCTGCTCGCCAAGAATATCATCGCGCATGAGGAGGACGGCCGCCGATATCGCTATCGGCCGCTGGTAGCGCGGGGAGACTATGTCGCAGGCGAGTCGCGGCGACTGATGGACCGGTTGTTCGGTGGCAAGCTGACCCCGCTCGTCGCGCACCTCGCCGAGCGCGACCAGATCACCGACCAGGACATTGCCGAGATCGAGGCCCTCTTGAAGGAGCTGAAGTCATGATCGCATGGGCGCTTGAGACGTTTGTCGCCACGACCTTGTTGATGCTGCTGGTGCTAGGCCTGCGCGGCCCGGTCCGGCGTCATTTCGGCCCCTATATGGCCTATGCGCTGTGGATGCTGCCCGTCGCCCGGCTGATGTTGCCGCCACTGCCTGGCGATTGGCAGCTGACCAGGCTCTTTTCTCCGCTGACGCAGCAGGTCGTGGAGGCCCCCGGAGTGGCAGTGGGATTGCTCAACCCGGCGGCGCTTCCGGTCGAAGTGGCGGAGACGGTGACGCAGGCGACCGTGCAGATCGGCAACCATCATGCCAGCCTGGCGCTGGTTCCGCCCACCATTGTCTCAGGAGGGCCGAGCCTTGCCGTCCTGCTGCTCGGCCTCTGGGCGATCGGTGCACTCGCGTTCCTGGTCTATCATCTGATCGCGCATGGCCGCTTCTGCCGCACGCTGCTGAACCGCGCCCGCGTTGACCGGACCGTGGCGCAGGGCCGCGTCCGGGTGATCGAAACCGATGCCGCGCACGGGCCGCTCGCCTTCGGGGTGTTTCGCAAATATGTCGCGTTTCCACGCGACTTCGCCGAACGCTATGACGAGCAGGAGCGCGATCTCGCGCTCGCCCATGAGCTTGGCCATCATGCCCGCGGCGACCTGCTCGCCAACTGGATCGCGCTGGTCGTGCTCGCCCTTCACTGGTTCAATCCGGTGGCCTGGAGGGCGTTTCGCGCCTTCCGCGCCGACCAGGAAATGGCTTGCGACGCCTTGGTGCTCGCCGGGCGCGCCCAGGCACTGCGCCATGCCTATGGCCGCGCTATCGTCAAGTCCGCCCACGGCGGCGCGGTCTCGGCGGCTTGCCACTTGCACACGATCAACGAAGTCAAAGGAAGGTTGCGCATGCTTTCGAAGACGCACACGAATTCCGCCAGCCGCGTCGCCACTGGACTGGGCGCCCTGACGATAGTTTCCTTGGCCGCGCTTGGCGTCACCGCATCCGGCACCCAGGCGGCCGAGCGGATCAAGGTCAGGGTGGAGTCGGTCACCGGCATTTCGCTCAGTCAGGACATGCCTGCGCCGCCGGCAGCGCCCGCCGCGCCATCATCGCCAGCCGCGCCGCGGGCGCCCGAAGCCCCGCAGCCGCCGGCTCCCCCCGCGGCGCCCGAAGCTGCCGCCGGTGCAGGGCATCATCAGGTCTATCGCGTCCGCGTCAACAAGAACGGCAAGCAGGTCGAAAAGGTGATCACCAGATACTCCGACGGTACCGAGCAGGTGACGGTGATGCCGGACCTGAGCACGATCCGCGTGAACGTTCCCGAGGTTCGAAACGGCAAGTGCGGCACGGCGGAGAAGTCGGGAGAAACCGTTCTTCATCGCGAAGAGCGGGGCAAGAAGGTCATGATCATCTGCGCCGACCGGATCGAGGCGATGACGGAACACGCGACCCGCATGGCCATGCAAGGCAAGCAGGCCGGTTTGGAAGGTGCCCGCATGGGCATCGGCTCCGCTCGCCGCGCCATCCAAGCGGATCGCGCGCTCGGAGATGCGGAGCGTGCGGAAGCGCTGAAGGAGCTGGACGAAGCAATGTCCGAGATCGCCAAGGATCTGGCGGAAAACGACTGATGCGATGAAGTATGGGGTCCAGGACGACCTGGACCTCGCTCTGTCCGTCAGCCCCTCACAGCTCTTCCGAGCAGCCTGTAGCTCCGCCGAGGCGATGATGTCGGCCTTGCGTTCGCCGGCGCTCGCCGCCACATCGATTGCATGAATGAGGTACCAACGGGCGTTGCGATGGCGGTAGATCCGCTCGTCACCCGGATCCTGGCTCCGAACCCGTCGCCTTACACCCATACGGGCACCCAAACCTATCTGGTCGGAACATCGGGGCTCGCCATCATCGATCCCGGCCCCGATGATCCTGTCCATGTGCAGGCCATACTGGATGCGGTCGCCGGGCGCCCGGTCGTCGCGATCCTCTGCACGCACACGCATCGCGACCACAGCCCGGCTGCTGGGGTCCTCAGGGCAGCGACGGGCGCACCGGTGATAGGCTGCGCGCCGTTGACCATGGAGGATGCGGGGCCGCGCGCCGACGCTGCCTTCGACATCGGTTATGCGCCCGACCGGGTGCTCAAAGATGGGGAGGGCGTGGCCGGTCCCGGATGGACCCTGGTTGCGGTTGCGACGCCCGGCCACACCTCGAACCATCTTGCGTTCGCGCTGCCCGAGGCACAGGCGCTGTTCAGCGGCGACCACGTCATGGGCTGGTCGACAACCGTGGTGAGCCCGCCCGACGGCGACATGGGCGCGTATATGGCGAGCCTGGAAAAGCTGATGGGGCGCGACGAGCGCATCTATTTTCCCGGGCACGGCGAGGCGATCGAGAACCCGCAGCGGTTCGTGCGCGGGCTGCTCGGCCACCGCAAGCAGCGCGAAGGGCAAATCCTGCGGCTGTTGCGGGACGACACGCGCGACGTGGGGGCAATGGTAGCGCGGATGTATGTCGGCCTGGACCCCCGGCTGACCGGTGCAGCGGCGCGATCGGTGCTCGCGCATCTTGTCGATTTGCAGGGGCGCGGCCTGGTCCAAGAGGAGGCCGGCCAATGGAAGATCGCCGCGTAAGGAATTGGGGCTGTGCGAAGTTCGTCGCGCTGCTGCTCGCGCTGGTACTCACGGTCGGCGCCGGCTTCTGGTTCCTGGGCCAGAGCGTGAAGCAGCAATTCACCGGACCCGATCCGGTGACGGTCGCCCAGGCCAGTCTTCAAGGATTGCGCGAGCAGAACCGTCTGTCGACCTTTGCCGCGCGCTACGTCGCAGTGGTGACCTCCAAGCAGAGCCGGCTTGGCATGAGCGCGCAGAAGACGCTGATCATGCCTGGCATGGTCCGCTACGAAATCGACATGGCGAAGCTCCAGCAGAAGAATGTCAGCTGGGACGCGAATACCGGGCAGCTCACCGTCACGCTGCCGCCCGTGGAGATCGTCGGGCCGGAAGTCGACCTGAACGCGATGCGCGAATATGATGGTGGGGGCATGTTGATGCGCTTCACCGATATCGAGGATCGGCTGGATGCCGCCAACCGCAAGGCAGGGCAGGCCGAACTGGTCCGTCAGGCGCGCGAGGCGACGCCGATGAAGCTGGCCAAGGACGCCACGCGACGGGCTGTCGAGCGCAGCTTCCTCATGCCGCTCAAGGCGGCTGGGATCGACGCAAGCGTGCGGGTATATTTCCCTGACGAGCGGCCGGGCAGCAGCCGTGAGGTCTGGGACGCGTCGCGCAGCGCCGCCGATGTGTTCGGGAACCGCTGGTAATCCGCGCGAGACTTGATCGCCGCGCCCGCTGGGGCCATGTCGCGCGGGAACACCACGGGGTTGAACAAGAACATGGACGCACGGCTGGGGCAGGGGATGGCAGGACTGGACCTGCGCGCGGAAATCGAGCGGCTGCGCAAGGAGCGTAACGCCGTCATCCTGGCGCATTATTACCAGAAGCCGGAGTTGCAGGACCTGGCCGATTTCGTCGGCGATAGCCTGGACCTCAGCCGCAAGGCGGCGGAAACCGATGCGGAGGTGATCGCGTTTTGCGGTGTGCGCTTCATGGCTGAAACCGCCAAGATCCTGTCGCCCGACAAGATCGTCGTGCTGCCCGACATGAACGCCGGGTGCAGCCTCGAGGACAGCTGCCCTCCCGACCAGTTCGCGGCCTTCCGCGCGCAGCATCCCGATCACATCGCGCTGACCTACATCAACTGCTCGGTGGAAGTGAAAGCGCTGAGCGATATCATCGTCACGAGTTCCTCGGCCGAGCGCATACTCGCGCAGATCCCGCCGGAGCAGAAGATCATCTTCGGCCCCGACCGCAACCTTGGCGGCTATCTGACCCGCGTCACCGAGCGCGAGATGCTGTTGTGGCCCGGCGTGTGCATCGTCCACGAGGCGTTCAGCGAGACCGAACTGCTCAAGCTGAAGGCGCAGCATCCCGGCGCGCCGATCGCCGCGCATCCCGAATGTCCGCCGCACATCCTGGACCATGCCGATTATGTGGGGTCGACCCGCGGCATCCTGGAGTTCGCGCAAAGCTTCCCGGGCGACACGCTGATCGTCGCCACCGAGCCGCATATCATCCACCAGATGGAAAAGGCATTGCCGGGGAAGACCTTCATTGGTGCGCCGGGTGCTGACGGCAACTGCAACTGCAACATCTGCCCGTACATGGCGCTCAACGACATGGAGAAGCTGTACCTGGCGCTCCGCGACCTCAATCCGCGCATCGAGATCGAGGAAGACATGCGGCTGAAGGCCAAGAAGAGCCTCGATCGTATGCTCGAGATGGCGAGCTCCAGCGTCGGCCACGGCGATCTTGGGCCGGTGCGCGTGACCGGCGACTGATACCCGGCGGAAGGGTCGGTCGGGGAGGCTGGTGAGCTAAATCTTCTTTTTCTTCCGTTTGTTGGCGGGCGCGGAGCAAAGCTGCGCGAAGCCCGTTACGGCTGGCGATGAAGCTGATCGACCTCCTGTTCGGCCGCCGCCTCGCCAATCGCGAGCATGAGCAGCGCAAGATCGGCTGGGTGGCCGGCGTACCGGCGATGGGCCTCGATGGGCTCGGCTCGTCCTCTTATGGCCCCGAGGCGGCGCTCACGATCCTGATCCCGCTCGGTGCGGCGAGCCTTGCTTATATCGGCTGGGTAATCGCGCCGATCATCGCGCTGCTGCTGATCCTCTACCTTTCATACCGCCAGACGCTGCTCGCTTATCCGACCAATGGCGGCGCATACACGGTGGCCAAGGAAAATTTAGGCGAACCCGGTGCGCTGCTCGCCGCCTCGGCGCTGATGATCGACTATATCCTCAACGTCGCGGTCGGCATTTCGGCGGGGGTGGGTGCGCTTACCTCGTCGGTTCCGTCGCTCCACCCTTATGCCCTTTGGCTGTGTCTCGGCATTCTGGCGCTTGTCGCGATCGCCAATCTGCGCGGCACGCGCGAGGCAGGCTGGCTGTTCGCTCTCCCGACCTATCTCTTCCTCGCATCGTTCGCCGGCATCATCGGCTATGGCCTGTTCCAGATCCTGGCCACGGGCGGCAATCCACAGCCTGTGGTGGCGCCGCCCGAGCTTGGCCGCGCAACCGAAGCGGCCAGCCTTTGGCTGTTGCTGCGCGCCTTTGCCGCGGGCTGCACGGCGATGACGGGCGTGGAGGCGGTCGCCAACGGCGTCGACGCGTTCAAGGAGCCCGTGGTGCGCCAGGCACGCGCGACGCTGACGGTGATCTGCCTGTCGCTCGGGCTGCTCTTGATCGGCATCGCCGTGGTTGCGCACGGCTACCGTCTGGGCGCGATGGATCAAACCGCAGCCGGATATCAGAGCGTCTTGTCGCAGCTCGTCGGCGCGATCGTCGGCCGTGGCGTGCTTTATTATGCCGCGATGATCAGCCTGCTGGCGGTGCTCTGCCTGTCGGCGAACACCAGTTTCGTCGCTTTCCCGCGCGTATGCCGGCTCGTCGCACTGGACGGCTATCTGCCGCGCAGCTTCGCCGTGTCGGATCGCCGGCTGGTGTTCTCGGTCGGCGTTCTGTTCCTGACCGCCACGGGTGCAGGGCTGCTGATCCTGTTCGACGGCATCACCGATCGGCTGATCCCGCTGTTCGCCATCGGCGCATTCCTCACCTTCACGCTCAGCCAGGCCGGAATGGTCGTCCATTGGCTGCGCGAAGGCGGCCAGCGCGGGCGCATGCTGATCAACGCGCTGGGCACCGTGACCACTGCAGTGGCGCTGGTCATCATCCTGCTGGCCAAGTTTGCCGATGGTGCCTGGATCGTCGCCCTTGCGGTGCCGCTCACCATTGCTGCCCTGGTCGGAGTGCACCGCTACTACCAGCATGCCGATCGGCAGCTGGAAGCGGCCGGTCCGTTCAGCGTCGACGAGATCGACGCGCCGACCGTGCTCGTCGCGTACGAGGACCGTAACCGGATGACAGACCGGGCCCTTCGCTTCGCGATGACGCTGTCGCCGGACGTGGTGGCGGTGCACCTGTTGCGGCTGAAGGGGCCGGAGCAGGAGGAAGATTTGCGCGGGATCCGCGAGCGGTATGAGGCCGAGGTTGCGGCGCCGCTCACTGCCGCGGGCATGACCCCACCCCGTCTGATGCTGGTGCCGGCTCCTTATCGTGAAATCGATGGGCCGTTGCTCGACCTCGTGGCGAAGATCGACGAGGCGACGCCGGGACGGTCGGTGGCGATCCTGATACCCGAGCGCGTGCATCGGCGCTGGTGGGCGCACATCCTGCACAGCCGACGCGCGGATCGGCTGCGTGCCGCGCTTATGGAGCATGCTGGCCCACGTCTGATGATCGTCACCGCCCCCTGGCGAGGTTGAACCGGCCGCAGCTTGGTCTAGGAGCGTCCCCATGACTTTCCAGCTCGACCGCTTCGACCTCGCCGCTTTCGTCCAATCGACTCTTGCCGAGGATCTCGGCGAAGTCGGGGACATCACTTCCGCTGCGGTGATCCCCGAGGATGCGGTGTTCACCGGCGTGATGGACAGCCGCGATGCGATCACCGTGGCCGGGCTTCCGATCGCCGAAGCGTTCTTCCGCGCGCTCGATCCCGAAGTATGGATCGAACGGTTGGTAGAGGATGGCGTTCGGGTTGCGGCGGGGACGGAGCTGTTGCGTCTGCGTGGACGGGCCCGGGCGATGCTCGCAGCCGAGCGATCGGCGCTCAACACCGTTCAGCATCTTTCAGGCATCGCCACGCTGACGCGCCGTTATGCCGACACGATCGAGGGCAGCGGCGCCACGCTGCTCGATACGCGCAAGACGCTGCCCGGGCTGCGGGTGGTGGAGAAATACGCCACGCGGATGGGCGGGGCACAGAACCACCGCATGGGGCTGTGGGACGCTGCGATGATCAAGGACAACCACGTCGCGGTCGCCGGGTCGGTGGGGGAGGCTGCACGCCGTGCCGTTGCTGCCGGAATCGCTTCCATCATCGTCGAGGTGGACCGGCTGGATCAGATCGCGCCGGCGCTCGAGGCGGGCGCAACGCACCTGCTGCTCGACAACATGCCGCCTGAGACATTGCGCGAAGCCGTTGCCGAAGTTGCCGGGCGCGTGCCGACCGAAGCCTCTGGCGGCGTTCGCCTCGATACCATCCGCGCTATCGCGGAAAGCGGCGTCACCTATGTCAGCGTTGGCCGGCTCACTCAGTCAGCGCCCGCCGCCGATATCGGGCTGGATTTCAGCGCGGCGTGATCGTCACCGTCGAGGGGTGATGCTTGTCCAGGTGCCGCTTGATGATCTTCAGGTTGCGCGTGTTGGACCGGAAGAAGAAGTCCGGGATCGCCCCCACCCAGGGGATCAAGCCCAACGCCCAGTCGACTCCGACATTGCCGGCCATCCGTGCGATCGCAGCCTTGGACATCCCCAGATTGCGCGCTTCCCACGCCATGTAGAGCCCCATGCCGGCGGCAACGGTGGTGCCGATGCCCGGGATCAGGTCCAGCATCACGTCCAAGCCGAAGGTCTGCCTGGTGCCCGGGATGGTGAAGCCGCGCTCGAGGATTTTTTCCATAGCTTCGACCCGCGCGCGGACCGCGGCCGGATCTTTCCCGACCGGCACACGTCCGATGCCTCCGGTGCCCATCCGCGTCGTCTTCGTCACCCTGCTACTCCTGTTCGTTACGCAGATGAGTCAACGGGTGCCATGCGCGGGTGTTCCGCTGCCAGGCGGTCAGCCGCAGCGCGACGGCGGACCAGCGCAGCGGCTGAGCGATCGGGATGAATGCGGCATCCGCCGTAAGCGCGGCATCGGCGTCGGCGATACGCCGCGCGCGCGTGGTAAGGTCGGGGGCTTCACGTCCCGCCAGGATCAATGCTGCAGCCTCGGGCGAGCAAGCGATGCACGCGGTGTTCACATACCAACGCCCGCTGTCATAGGGCGCGACTTCGTCGATCAGCCGCAGGTCAGCGGGATCGTCGGCAGCTACCCGCAGCGGCGTGACTCCGATCCGCAGCATCGCGCTCGCCAAATGTCCCCAGACCAGCGTAGCCCCGGGCCCGGAGGGCAGAGCGACCCGAATGGTTACGCCGCCGGGATGCGCCTGCTGCCACGTGCGTACCCGTGCGCGTGCCTCCTGCCGGCGAGCGTCCAGCGTCATGATCGTCCAGGTCGGCAGCGCCGGCGGCAGCGCTGAATCCAGTTGCATGGGGAGCAGGGTTTCGACGGGGGCCCAGTCTGGCATGACGGATTGGACAAGAGCCGCCCGGTCGATCGCCATCGACAGGGCTGCCCGATTGGCTGCGTCCACGAGGAAACCTTCGCGCCGGATCACGGCAAATCCGAACAGGCCCTGTGCAGGATCTGCATGGAGATTGGCCGGATTGATGCCTGAGCTGGCGGCGATCGGCCAGTCGACGAAGCTCCCTCCCAGGATCAGGTCGGACTGTCCGGCCCTGAAACGCGCGATAGCGACCCCGGCACGTTCGCCGTACAGTCGCAGGGTCTCGCCTGGCGACCGTTCGGTGTCCTCCGCACTGTTGACGCTGTCGGAGGCGGCGCGCAGCGTTACTCCGCCGCCTGCCGGCCGCGCACGGAATGGCCCGCTTCCGTCGAGCCCAGGAGTACGCAGCACCGCGAGCTCGGGTTGGGCGAATAATTTCAGCAAGTCGGGGCGCGGTCGCTTCAGCCGCACTTCGATCACCTGCGGAGTCATCGCCACGATCTGGTCGATGACCGCTAGATAGGGTGCAAGGGCATTGCGGCTCGACACCGCAGCCGCCCTGCGGATCGCGCGCACTACTTCCGCTGCGGTCACCGGCGTCCCGTCGGACCAGTGGGCTTCGCGCAACCGAAAGATGTAGCTGCGGCCATCGTCGATCACGATCCAACGCTCGGCCAAACCCGGCTGAATACCCCCGCCTGCGTCGAAGCGGACGAGCCCCTGGCCGGTCGCCCCCACCACAACCCGCTGTGCGAAGTCCAACCGCCCGGCGCTTGGATCACCTGGCACCGCCGCGCCACCGATCGCACTCGCGACCAAGGGTGTGTTTCCCTGCCGCCGTGCCGGAGTGCCGCAACTTGCCAGCGTCAGCGTCAGCAGCAGCATCAGGGTCTGCAAGGTGCGGATGATCTGCGCTCCGGGATGAACCACTCGGCGTCTAAGATGCTCCCCCTGCCATGCCAAGCCCTGAGTTAGGTTGACGGATGCTAGCGATTCCGCCGATAATTACTGCGGCGCACCAAAGTTGGCGGAACTGTTACTCCAAAGATGGGTTGTGCGCCTTGGCTTAAGCCCTAGGGAGTTACTCCATGCGTATGATTGCTAAGACTGCTGCAGCTGTTGCAGCCCTGACGCTTGCTGCGGCGCCTGCCGTCGCTGCCGGCAACGCTTCGAAGCTGTCGCTTCGCAGCTCGACCTCTTCGGAAGAGTCGGAAGACCTGGTTGCAGGCGCTCCGATCATCGCCGTCCTGGGCGTTGCCGCCGTTGTGGCCGGTGTCGTCGTGGTCGCGACCGAGAACGACGACGAGCCCGACAGCAACTAAGCTGTAGGCTCGGCTGGTACGGACGGCGGGACTCGAACCCGCACGCCCCGAAGGGCAGGGGATTTTAAGTCCCCGGCGTCTACCATTCCGCCACGTCCGCACGCGCGTACGGACAAGCGGATGACGGGGCTGTCGTCAAGCCAGTTGAATAGGGAAAGCCCGGCAAGGACGTCCTTGCCGGGCTTTTTCGTATGTGCGCGCGCAGGGGTGATCGGCTTAGGCCGGCTCGCCGCGTTGGGGCGGGTGCGTTCGCATCCACGAACCGACAACGCCGGCGGATTGATCGGGGAGGCTCTTGCTCGGTCTAAGGGTGCCTGCGCAGGACGGCGTCGCCAATAACTTCGCCTGCGCCCGAGCACGGCACGATGCGCATTCCGCTGCGTGGACGAGAGATCGGCGGCGTTAGCGTGGTAAGCTGGCAGCTGGATTTGCACGGTGCATGGCACCGCTGCCTACGCTACGCGAATAAAGCTGAATGCGTGGACCCCCTGCATGAGCGTGGCCGCTAGCCGCAGCTTCCCACGTCACAGCATCCGTCCGCTGATGTGAAATGAACGGTACTTGAGCCTCTGCCACTGTAGAGGCCGCCGTTTTCGGGAAGGTATGGTGGAGCCGAGGGGGATCGAACCCCTGACCTCTGCAATGCCATTGCAGCGCTCTCCCAGCTGAGCTACGGCCCCACACCCCGGGAAGGCGGCCCCTCTAGAAGGGGCCTGCCGGGTTGGCAAGGGCACTTTTTGAATTTTGTGCCCTTGCCGGTATTTTTACTGCTCGTCTTCGTCCTTGACGGTCTCGACGCCCAGATCGTCGTCGCCGCCCAGATCGACGTCGTCGTCGGCCGAGGGCTCTTCGTCATCGGCGCCGATGTCCAGATCCTCGTCGCCAAGGTCGGAATCCTCCGCCTTGTTCTTCGCGGCATCCGTCTTCACCACTTCGAAGGGCAGCGGCTGCTTCGACTTCAGGATGGGCTCAGGCTCCCACGCGAACGAGCAGTTGATGCAGGTGACGGGCTCGTCCTTCTGCAGATCGTAGAACCGCGTTCCGCACTTCGGGCACGCGCGCTTGGTGCCCCATTCCGGCTTCACCATGTGTTGCCTCTTGCCTTTCGAATTTTCGTGATCTGGGGAGTCGAGCCCCAAAAGTGGTGGGCGCCTTGCCATGGCGCAAGGCGGCTGTCAAAGCCGCCGCGATGTCGCATGCCGCTCCTCGACCCCTGTCCGTCTCCTCCCGCGGCCCCTTGCGCGGGGCGCTTACCGTTCCCGGCGACAAATCGATCAGCCACCGGGCGCTGATGTTTTCGGCGCTTGCGGTCGGCGAAAGCCGGATCAGCGGGTTGCTGGAAGGCGAGGACGTCCTCGCGACCGCCGCCGCGATGCGGGCGATGGGCGCGCGTATAGAGCGCGGCGAAGACGGTATTTGGCGCGTGCAGGGCGTTGGCGTCGGCGGACTGCTCCAGCCGGCCCAGGCACTGGACATGGGCAACTCCGGCACCTCCACGCGGCTGCTGATGGGACTGGTGTCGAGCCACGCGATCACCGCGACCTTCACCGGCGACGCATCGCTGTCCGCGCGGCCGATGGGCCGGGTTATCGAGCCGCTCTCGCACATGGGCGCCGACATCCAGGCGAGCCCGGGCGGGCGTCTGCCGCTGATGGTGCGCGGGATGTGCCCGGCAGTGCCGATCACCTATACGTTGCCGGTCGCATCGGCGCAGGTGAAGTCCGCGGTGCTGCTGGCCGGGCTCAACACGCAGGGGATCACTCGGGTCATCGAGCCAGTGCCTACCCGCGATCACAGCGAGCGCATGCTGCGCGGCTTCGGTGCGGAAGTGACGGTTGAGGATAGCCCCGACGGCAAGATCATCTCGATCACCGGAGAGGCGGAGTTGAAACCGCAGACGATCGAGGTGCCGGGCGACCCCTCCTCAGCAGGCTTCTGGATGGTCGCGGCATCGATCGTACCGGGATCGAACATCGTGATCCGCAACGTCTGCATGAATCCGACCCGGACCGGGCTGATCACGGCGCTCAAGCTGATGGGCGCGGACATCGTGCAAGTCGATGCGCGCGAAGTCGGCGGTGAGCCGGTTGCCGACCTGCGGGTTCGGCATGCCGCATTGAGCGCGATCGAAGTGCCGGCCGATCTCGCGCCCAGCATGATCGACGAATATCCCATCCTCTTCGTGGCGGCCGCCATGGCGCAGGGGCGGACTGTGGCCCGCGGCGCGCACGAACTGCGCGTCAAGGAGTCTGACCGGATCGCCGCCATGCGCGTGGCGCTGCAAGCGATAGGCGTAGCGACCGAGGAGTTCGAAGACGGCTTGGCGATCGAGGGATCGGGCGGTGCGCCATTGCCCGGCGGCGGCGCGGTCGCGTCGTTGCTCGATCACCGCATCGCGATGAGCATGACGGTGGCCGGTCTCGCCGCGGCCAAGCCGATCGCGATAGACGATGTGAGCCCGGTCGCGACTAGCTACCCGGATTTCTTCCAAACGCTGGATGCGCTCACCGGAGGCGCGGAATGACCGGCATGATCATCGCCGTCGATGGACCCGCTGCTTCGGGCAAGGGGACCATCGCACGCGCGCTGGCCCGCCATTACGGGTTGCCGCACCTGGACACCGGCCTGCTTTACCGGGCGGTGGCGGCAACAGTGCTCCGCGCACAACTGGATCCCGCCGTGGAAGCCGACGCGGTGCTATCCTGCGGGTTCGAGGATTCGTTGCTCGCCGATCCATGGCTACGCACCGACGATGTCGGTAAGGTCGCCTCGGTCGTATCGGCGAATCCGCTGGTCCGTGCCGCCTTGCTGCAGCGGCAAAAGGCGTTCGCGCAACAGCCGGGCGGCGCGGTTCTCGACGGGCGCGACATCGGCACGGTAATCGCGCCGGATGCGGATGCGAAGCTGTTCGTGAAAGCCACGCCCACCATCCGCGCCCAGCGCCGCCACTTGGAGCTGCGCAGGGCAGGGCAGGATCCAAGCCTGGACAAGGTATTGGCCGACATCCGCGCCCGCGACGAACGCGACTCCAGGCGCAGCGACGCGCCGATGGTCGCCGCTGCCGATGCCGCCCTCCTCGACACGAGCTTCCTTTCCATCGACGCTGCCGTTCAAAAGGCGATCGAGTTGGTCGAGTCGCGGCGCAGCGCTTCCACCTGAGCGGCGGCGAGAGCGGGCAAGCGGCGCCTGCTTCTCCTTGCGAAAAGCACGGGATTGGCATAAAGGCAGCGCGTCCAGCGAGTACATGCTCGCGGAGGAAGGCGCGGAGAGGTGACTCTCACGCGCCGTTTTCGCATTAGAACCGCGTCTGTTCCTCTGCTTGCAAGCGCCCGGTGGATGCCGCGACCGGCATGAGGCCGCCGTGGCAATTCTGGCCTCCAAGACCGCCGGATACAACCGGCCGGCCGGAAAAACGTAAGACAGGAACTCTATTCAATGGCTACTGCGCCAAACCCGACCCGCGACGATTTCGCGGCAATGCTGGACGAGACCTTCGGCGCGGCGGACGGCTTTGAAGGCCGCGTCGTGATCGGTACGGTCACCGGCATCGAAAACGATCTGGCCGTCATCGACGTCGGCCTCAAGTCCGAAGGCCGCGTGCCGCTGCGTGAATTCGCTGCGCCGGGCCAGAAGGCAGAGCTCAAGGTCGGCGACGAAGTCGAAGTTTACGTCGACCGCGTCGAGAACGCGAACGGCGAAGCGATGCTCAGCCGCGACCGCGCCCGCCGCGAAGCCGCCTGGGACAAGCTCGAAACCGAATTCGCCAGCACCGCCCGCGTCGAAGGCGTGATCTTCGGCCGCGTAAAGGGTGGCTTCACTGTCGATCTGTCTGGCGCCGTGGCGTTCCTGCCGGGTTCGCAGGTTGATATCCGTCCGGTGCGCGACGTGACCCCGCTGATGGACATCCCGCAGCCTTTCCAGATCCTCAAGATGGACCGCAAGCGCGGCAACATCGTCGTTTCGCGTCGCGCGGTTCTGGAAGAAACCCGCGCCGAGCAGCGTTCGGGCCTGATCCAGTCGCTGGCCGAGGGCCAGGTGATCGACGGCGTCGTCAAGAACATCACCGATTACGGCGCGTTCGTTGACCTGGGTGGCATCGACGGCCTGCTCCACGTCACCGATCTGAGCTACAAGCGCGTCAACCACCCGAGCGAAGTGCTCGAGATCGGCCAGACGGTGAAGGTGCAGATCATCCGCATCAACCGCGACACGCAGCGCATCTCGCTCGGCATGAAGCAGCTCGAGAGCGATCCGTGGGAAGGCGCCGGCGCCAAGTACCCGGTGGGCGCACGCGTCTCCGGTCGCGTCACCAACATCACCGAATATGGTGCGTTCGTCGAACTGGAAGCCGGCATCGAAGGCCTGGTCCACGTTTCGGAAATGTCCTGGACCAAGAAGAACGTCCATCCGGGCAAGATCGTCTCGACTTCACAGGAAGTGGACGTGGTCATCCTCGAGGTCGATCAGGAAAAGCGCCGCATTTCGCTCGGCCTCAAGCAGGCTCAGGCCAATCCGTGGGATGCCTTCGCGGCAGCTCATCC
The DNA here is from genome assembly GCF_021513175.1 of Sphingomonas sp. S2-65. Lineage (NCBI taxonomy): Bacteria > Pseudomonadati > Pseudomonadota > Alphaproteobacteria > Sphingomonadales > Sphingomonadaceae > Sphingomonas > Sphingomonas sp. S2-65. The sequence continues at coordinate 3,738,568 of NZ_CP090953.1, forward strand.
GGTCGGTTCGACGGTCGAGGGCGAAGTCAAGAACGCCACCGAGTTCGGCCTGTTCATCGGCCTGGACAACGACGTCGACGGCATGGTCCACATGTCCGACATCGCTTGGGGCATTTCGGGTGAAGACGCGCTCAACCTGCACCGCAAGGGCGAGACCGTTCAGGCCGTCGTTCTAGCGATCGAGCCCGACAAGGAGCGCATCAGCCTTGGCATGAAGCAGCTGGAGCGCGGCGGTCCGTCGGCAGCAACGGCAGCCGGTGCGGGTGACCGCCTCAACAAGAACCAGGTCGTGACCGTGACCGTTCTGGAAGTCCGCGATGCGGGTCTGGAAGTTCAGGTCGGTGATGATGGCGCCACCGGCTTCATCAAGCGCACCGATCTGGGCCGCGACCGCGACGAGCAGCGTCCGGAGCGTTTCCAGGTCGCGCAGAAGTTCGATGCCATGGTCACCGGCTTCGATCGTTCGAAGAAGCCGACCTTCTCGGTCAAGGCGATGCAGATCGCCGAAGAGAAGCAGGCCGTTCAGCAGTACGGTTCGTCCGATTCGGGCGCATCGCTGGGCGATATTCTCGGCGAGGCCCTCAAGGCCCGCAACGAAAAGGCGTAAGCCGATCAAGGGGAGTGGCCATGGCCGCTCCCCTTTTTACTCCAGAATATTCATTGATTCGTACATGTTCGGGTTGATGATCAGCGCGGCCCGGGGCTAAGGATAGGGCGTGCGTTGGCTGGCTACTTGCCGCGCACCATGGGAGAAATGCGGATGATCCGATCGGAACTGGTCCGGATGCTTGTCGAAGAAAATCCGGGCCTTTCGGTCCGTGAAGTCGAGAAGGTCGTGACGGTGTTTTTCGATGAGATCGTTCGCCGCTTGAGCGAGGATGGTCGGGTCGAGCTTCGTGGCTTCGGCGCTTTCTCCACCCGCGCACGCGATGCCCGAACGGGCAGAAACCCACGCACCGGTGAGTCCGTGGATGTCGATGCCAAGCGTGTTCCGTACTTCAAGCCCGGCAAGGAAATGCGAGTCCGCCTGAACGTCTCGTAGCCGGCGCCGCTGCCATGTCCTGGCAGGTCTGAATCTCTCAGGATGGTGCGAGTGTCGCGTTGGCTCGACGCGCTTTGACAAGACGACGCTCGCGTAAAGCCGGAAAGCGGCCGATCTCGCGCGTGTTCTAAGCCTGTGGCTGTAGAACCCTTGGGGTTGCGCGTAGCCCTTCCCCTCCAATATGCCGGTAACAGCGGGCAGCAAGCCTTGCGGGGGAGAGGCATGTCCGGACGTCCGACGATCAAGGAAGTATCGAAGATCGCGGGGGTCTCGTTCAAGACCGTGTCGCGGGTTCTCAACAACGAGAAGCATGTCAGCGAAGAGACGCGCCGCCGAGTGGAGGAGGTCGTCGCCAGGCTCAATTTCCGCCCCAGTCAGGCGGCGCGAATGCTAGCGGGCCGGCGCTCCTTCCAGGTGGCGCTGCTCTACGACAATCCTAGTCCTTATTATGTCTATCACATCCAGGCCGGGGCCCAGCAGCGTTGCACCGAGCTTGGATATCGCCTGCTTCTCCAGCCGATCGACAGTCAGTCGGCCGATCTGGTGCCGAACGTCATGGCCCTGATCGACGAGGCGCATCTGGACGGGCTTATCTTGTCGCCGCCGGTGACCGAAGTGGCTGCGCTTCTCGACGCGCTTGATGCTCGGGGGCTGCCTTATGTCCGAATCGCTCCAGGCATCCGCAAAGGCGCGGGAATGGCCACCACCATGGACGACATAGCGGCGGCGCGTGAAGTCACTCGTCATCTGATCGGATTGGGTCACCGCGCGATCGCCTTCATCCCCGGTCCCGAAAGCCATGTCTCGTCGAAGGATCGCCTTGAGGGTTATCGTGCCGAGCTGGAATCCGGCGGCATCGCCTTCGATCCTGCGCTCGTCGTCGCGGGCGACTACAGCTTTACCTCGGGAGGCGAAGCTGCCCGCCGTCTGCTCGCCCGCAACCGGCGGCCGACGGCTATCTTCGCCGGCAACGACGACATGGCAGCCGGTGCCCTTGCCGTCGCGCATGAACTCGACATAGCGGTGCCGGACCAGCTCTCCATCGCCGGCTTCGACGATAGTGATCTGGCCAAAGCAGTCTGGCCGCCGCTGACCACACTGCGTCAGCCGGTTCGCGAGCTGGCTTGGGCCGCCGCAGACCTCATGCTGGGGGAGAACGCCGCCGAACCTCAACTGGTGTTGGAGCACCAGCTGATGGTGCGGGCCAGTACCGGTCGTCGGATAATATAAATCGGACGGAGCGTGCGCTAACCCGTTGCTACTGTAGCATTTCCGTCACAACCTGACGCAAAGCACAGGATGGAGCGGGTTCGTGAACACGTGTGATTGACCGCCACCAGGCGGGAGCCTAGCGTCTCGCCAAGTCCAAACATATGGACAAGAGGCAGGGAGGATGTCTCCGCAGCAGCCGCCGGACCGAACGGGTTCGGCGGCTGGCGTTGCCAACAGGGGCAATCTTTCCGTAACCGCTCCTGACAGCGTTGTCAACTCTCCGGCTCTTCCAGCACGTTTCTGGGACCGCGCAGCTGTTCCGAAGCTGGACACGGATGTTGATTTCAGCAGTGGCCAAAATCGTAAACAAAACGTTAACTGCACGTCATGCAGCGTCGTTTGATCATCGAGGGTCACCCCCGTCGCAACCTCTTCCGCACCCATGTCCACCGCGTGGTCATGCGTGAGCGGCGCGCTCGCGATGATGGCGATGTGAAGCTCTTTGCCTTGAGCTTCAGCGCCTTCTTCGTCTGCTTCTACACGTTCCTGCTTTAGGGAATCACGTCCGGGCCATGCGGCGCATGCTCCGCCTGACGTAGCCGCCACGCGCACCATGCCGAGGCCAGGCACAAGGCGACGACCACCCACATGCAGTCGGCAACGCTGACGCCCGGGATATTGGTGATGCCGAAGATGCCGACCGATCCGATCACCATTGCGCCCGAATTCACGATGTTGTTCGCCGCCACCGTTCGCGCGGTCTGCGACTTCTCCACGGTGGTGGTCAGGAAGGCATAAAGCGGCACCACGAACATGCCGCCGGTGATCGCGATCATCCCTAGGTCGACCAGCACGTGCCACGCTGCCGGGTGCGCGATGAAGTCGGCGGTCTTCAGCAGCGGGCCGTCGCTCACCGGCCAGAAGCGTGCGGCGAAGTGGAAGTCTACAACGAATGCCGCCATCGCCAGCACCGACGCCACCGCGTATTTCGCCGAAACCTCGCCCTTCAACAGCCGGTTGATGATCACCGATCCGACCGCGATCCCGACCGAGAAGATGCCCAGGAAAACGCTCGCCACATCCTTCTGGGCATGGAACACATTCTTGACCAAGGGCGGGAACAGCACGCCAAGCACTGCGGCGATCGTCCAGAATACGCTGATCGCGATGATCGCCAGGTACAGCCGGCGGATGTGCATCGTCGCGGCGATCAGCCGGTAGGACGAGCGGAAGATGTTGAAGTCGATCTTCAGCGTCGTCAGCGGCGGGGCGGCGGGAATCTTGAGCGACGCCAACCAGCCGATGCACGCTACGCCGATCACCGCGACTGCTGCGAAGGTCGGGCTGATCAACCCGCCTGCGATCGTGCCGAACAGGATAGCGATATAGGTCCCGGCCTCGACCAGCCCGGTTCCGCCCAGTACTTCGTCTTCGGCCATGTGCTGCGGGATGATCGCGTATTTGATCGGCCCGAAAAAGGTCGAGTGGATGCCCATCCCCACCAGCGCGACCAGCATCAACGGCAGGCTCTTCAAGAAGATGCCCGCGGCGCCGACCAGCATGATGCCGACCTCGGCGGCCTTGATGATCCGCATGATCCGGGCCTTGTCGTAGCTGTCCGCCAGCTGACCGGCGAGCGCGGAGAACAGGAAGAAGGGCAGGATGAAGATGCCCGTCGCGATCGCGCTGAACCGCGTCTCCTCCTCCACCGAGTTGAAGATTTGATAGGTCGCGAAGAAGATCATCGCGTTCTTGAAGAGGTTGTCGTTGAACGCCCCCAGGAACTGCGTCACGAACAGGGGGAGGAAGCGGCGCTCCTTCATCAGCCCGAGCGCACCGATCATGCCGTACTTGCTCCACAGCGGCGGCGTTCCGCCCGACCCGGCAGCGCATACCGGCCCCCCGGCGCCGCAGCAACGCTTATTCCGCTCAGGCCCCGGCGGTGTTAGAGCGACGCTCATGTGGACGCTGCCCAATATCCTCACGCTTTCGCGCATCCTGGCGCTGCCGCTGCTGGTGGCGTTCCTGTGGTGGCCGAACTGGCCAACCGGCTATGCCGTCGCCTTCGCGCTCTATGTCGCAATGGGCGTCACCGATTATTTCGACGGCTATCTCGCCCGCAGCCAGGGGACCGTGTCGAAGCTCGGCGTGTTCCTTGATCCCATCGCCGACAAGATCATGGTCGCTGCGGTGATCCTGGTGCTCGCCGCAAAGGGTATCATCGCCGACGGGCACGTCATCGCCGCTGCGGTGATCTTGGCGCGCGAGATCGCGGTTTCGGGGCTGCGCGAGTTTCTGGGCGGTATTCAGGTGTCTGTGCCGGTCTCGCGTCTCGCCAAATGGAAGACGACGCTGCAGCTCGGCGCGCTCGGCGCACTGATCTTCACGGGCGCGGTTCCCGAATGGACCTGGGTGGAGCCCGCCGGGCTCGTCGCGCTATGGGCGGCCGCCGTCCTCACCGTGATCACCGGCTGGGACTATCTGCGGATCGGCCTCAAGCACATGGACAGCTGATGGACCTGCTCTATTTCGCCTGGGTGCGCGAGCGGGTCGGCATCGGCCAGGAGCGCCTCGATCCTCCTGCCGAGATCCATACGGTCGCCGACTTGATCACTTGGCTGTCGCGGCGCAGCCCCGGCCATGCCGAGGCGTTCCGCGAGCCCGATCGCCTGCGCGCGGCGCTCGACCAGAAGTTCGTGCCCCTCGACGCGCCCCTCGCCAACGTCCGCGAAGTCGCGCTCTTCCCCCCGGTGACCGGCGGATGATCCGGATCGCGGTCAGGCCCGATCCGATCGACGTCGCCGCCGAACTCGCCGCGGTGGAAGGACAAGGGGCAGGGGCCGTCGCGAGCTTTACCGGCATGGTCCGCGGCGACGACGGGGTCACTGAGCTCGAACTCGAACATTATCCCGGCATGACCGAGGGCGCGCTCGCCGGGCTTGCCGAGACCGCCACTGCCCGCTGGTCGCTGCTCGGCGCCACCGTGGTTCACCGCGTCGGCCGCATGGCGCTGGGCGATCGTATCGTCTTCGTCGCCGCCGCCGCGCTGCATCGCAGGGAGGCGTTAGACGCCTGCGCGTTCCTCATCGACAGCCTCAAGACCGGGGCGCCGTTCTGGAAGCGCGAGCGCCGCGGCGAAGATGCGACGTGGGTGGAGGCGAAGACAGCGGACGACGCGGCAGCGAAGCGCTGGATGTAAGCAACGCTTCCTCTCACGGGGGAGGATTGCCCAGCCTCAGGCCGCCTGCTTCAACACCTCGGCCATCAATCGGAAATCACGTTCGCGGGGCGAAGCCTTGCGCCATACCAGCGCGATCCGACGCGCGGCATTCTCCGCCTCCAGCGGCCGTGCGGTGACGGATGTATGCTCCAATATACCCGCCGTCACCGCCATCTCCGGCAGCATCGTCACCCCCAGCCCGTTGTCGACCATCTGCACCATCGTGTGCAGCGAAGTCCCCAGCATCATCGCCTCGGCGCGCAATTCGGGCCGATTGCACGCGGCCAGCGCATGGTCCTTCAGGCAGTGCCCATCCTCCAGCATCAGCAGCCGAGTCTCGTCGATGTCGGCCGGCTTGATCATCGGCGTCGGGTCCATCTCGCCCTCGTGGAACGCCACGAACAGCCGGTCGTCGAACAGCGCCGCCGCTTCGACGTCGCCGCACGAGAACGGCAGGGCCAGCAGCACGCAGTCGGTCCGCCCCAGGTGCAGTTGCTCGCAAGCCTGGCCGCTGGTCTCCTCGCGCAGATACAGCTTTAGTTCGGGATAATCCTTGCGCAGCCGCGGCAGGATGCGTGGCAGCAGGAAGGGCGCGATCGTCGGGATGACGCTCATACGCATCTCGCCCGACAGCGGCCGTCCAGCAGCACGCGCGAGATCGCCCAATTCGTCGGCCTCGCGCAGCACCCGGCGCGCCTTGTCGACGATCTGCTCGCCCAGCGGCGTGAACCGCACTACGCGCCTTGTCCGCTCGACCAGCACCACGCCGATCAGCGTCTCCAGCTCGCGAATGCCCGCCGAAAGCGTCGACTGGGTGACGAACGACGCCTCCGCCGCTCGCCCAAAATGCCCAGAATCGTGCAGCGCCACCAGATATTGCAGCTGCTTCAGTGTCGGAAGATAGGTCTGCGCCACTGATCGTCCCTGTCGATTGAATCAACCGTATAGAGTTGCGGGGGCGATTGAACAATGGGGCCACCTAGTTCCCGTCACCCCGGCTCGAGGCCGGAATGACGGAAATCAAGTAGAGCCGAGTATATGCTCTTACGCCGCCTCCGCCTCGATCTCGGCGGGCAGCCGGATCAAATAATCGAACGCCGACAATGCCGCGGTCGATCCCGCGCCCATGGCGATCACGATCTGCTTGTACGGCACCGTGGTGCAGTCGCCTGCCGCGAAGACGCCCTTTTGCGACGTCTCGCCGCGATCGTCGATCTCGATCTCACCGCGCGGAGTCAGGCCGATCGCGCCCTTCAGCCATTCGGTGTTCGGCACCAGCCCGATCTGGACGAAGATGCCTTCCAGCTCGACCTCATGGCTCGTGCCATGGTTGCGGTCCTTGTAGGTCAGGCTGGTCAGCTTCGATCCGTCGCCCTTCACTTCGGTGGTCAGCGCCGAGGTGATGATCTTGACGTTCGGCAGCGAGCCCAGCTTGCGCTGGAGCACCGCGTCGGCACGCAGCTGGCTGTCATATTCGATCAGCGTCACATGCGCGACCAGCCCGGCCAGGTCGATCGCCGCCTCGACGCCCGAATTGCCGCCGCCGATCACGGCGACGCGCTTGCCCTTGAACAGCGGACCGTCGCAATGCGGGCAATAGGTCACGCCCTTGTTGCGATATTCGTCCTCACCCGGCACGTTCATCTGCCGCCAGCGAGCGCCGGTCGAGAGGATCACGGTGCGCGCCTTCAGGCTTGCGCCATTGGCCAGCACCACTTCGTGGAGCCCGCCTTCGCGCTTGGCCGGGATCAGCTTGGCCGCCGCCTGCAGGTTCATGATATCGACGTCATAATCCTTGACGTGCTGCTCCAGATGCGCGGCCAGCTTCGGACCCTCGGTGTGGGGCACCGAGATGAAGTTCTCGATCGACATGGTGTCGAGAACCTGGCCGCCGAAGCGCTCGGCGGCGATGCCGGTGCGGATGCCCTTGCGCGCCGAATAGATCGCCGCTGCCGCGCCGGCGGGGCCGCCGCCGACCACCAGAACCTCGAACGGGTCCTTGTTCGCGATCTTCTCGGCGGCGCGCGCAGTGGCGCCGGTGTCGATCTTGGCGACGATCTGCTCCAGCTCCATCCGGCCCGACGCGAACGGCTCGCCGTTCAAGTATACCGTCGGCACCGACATGATCTGCCGCGCCTCGACTTCGGCCTGGAACAGCGAGCCTTCGATCGAGGTGTGCTTGATGCGCGGGTTGAGCACCGCCATCAGGTTCAGCGCCTGCACCACGTCGGGGCAGTTCTGGCAGCTGAGCGAGAAATAGGTTTCGAACTCATAGTCGCCGGCCAGGTTCTTGACCTGGTCGATCACGTCCTGCGCCGCTTTGGACGGGTGGCCGCCGACCTGGAGCAGCGCGAGCACCAGCGACGTGAACTCATGGCCCATCGGCAGGCCGGCGAAGCGGACGCCGATATCGGTGCCCGTGCGGCGGATCATGAAGCTTGGCACGCGCTTGTCGGCGCCGGTAACGACGGCGATCTTGTCGGACAGCGCGGCGATGTCGTTCAGCAGCTTCTCCATCTCGCGCGACTTGGCATCATCGCCAAGGCTGGCGACGAGCTCGATCGGCTCGCGGATGTTCACGAGATAGGCCTTGAGCTGCTGCGTCAGATTTGCGTCGAGCATGCGAGAAAACTCCTGTGTACTCAATCGAGCGGCTCCGGCGTCGCCGGTGTGGTCCACTCAATAAAAAACGGGCCGGGGTGGGAGGGACTCTCCACCCCGGCCCGCCATTGGGCGCCCCCACAAGGGGGGAGGGGAGGGCGCCTTAGATCTTGCCGACCAGGTCCAGCGACGGGGCCAGGGTCTCTTCACCCTCTTCCCACTTCGCGGGGCACACTTCGCCCGGATGCGCGGCGATGTACTGTGCAGCCTTGATCTTGCGGAGCAGCTCGGTCGCGTTCCGGCCGACGCCTTCCGAAGTGATCTCGACCAGCTGGATCACGCCTTCGGGATCGACGACGAAGGTGCCGCGGTCGGCCAGGCCCTGGCCTTCACGCAGAACGTCGAAGTTGTTGGCGAGCACGTGGTTCTGGTCGCCGAGCATGAAATAGTCGATCTTGCCGATCGCCGGCGAGGTGTCATGCCATGCCTTGTGGCTGAAGTGAGTGTCGGTCGACACCGAGTAAACCTCGACGCCCATCTTCTGCAGCTGCGGATAGATGTCGGCCAGGTCTTCCAGTTCGGTCGGGCAAACGAAGGTGAAGTCTGCGGGGTAGAAGAAGAACACGGCCCACTTGCCGCGCACGTCCGCGTCGCTCACGTCGACGAACTTGCCCTGCTTATATGCCGTCGTGGTGAAGGGCTTCAGCGTGCTTCCGATAAGCGCCATGCAATAATTCTCCGGTAGGGGTGTTTGGTTCGAAGCGGGATATAGGCACGATTTGCTGCAATGCAAAACCGATTGGTCCGGTCGCACTGATCGATTTTACCAATGACCGAAGCGTTTGCTGGTTGGTTTAGATCCAGCCGATCGCCCGGGAGAGGCTGTACAAGCTGGTCAAGGTCAGCACGATTCCCACCAGCAACAACAGAACGCGCGTCGGCACCCGCTTGGCGAAGAACGCGCCGAACGGTGCGGCGACCACACCACCTATCAGCAGCCCGAGCACAGGATGCCAGAACTCCGGGGTGAAGCCCTCCGTGCCGATATGGTAGAGGAAGGTTGCGGAGATCGTCAGCGTCAGGAAGAACTCGGTCGTATTCACTGTGCCGATGGTCGTTCGCGGCTGCGCGCCCTGCACCAGCAGGTTGCTGGTCACTACGGGTCCCCAGCCGCCGCCTCCCGCTGCGTCCAGGAAGCCGCCGGCCAGCCCCAGAGGCTCGACGATTTTCGGCTCGCGCTGGGTCGGCGGAAAGCGCGCGGCGCGAAACAACAGGTAGAGCCCGATACAGGCGAGATAACCCATCACGAAAGGACGCGTGACCGATGCGTCGAGCGACGTCAGCACATAGGCGCCGAGCACCCCGCCGATGATGCCGGGGATCAGCAGCCGGCCGAACAGTTTCCAGTTCACGTTGCGATGCAGCACATGGCTGATGCCCGACACGCCGGTAGTGAAGGTCTCCACGACATGCACTCCGGCGGATGCAGTGGCCGGCGCCACGCCCAGCACGCTTACCAGCAACGTGCTGGAGATCACGCCAAAGGCCATGCCCAGCGCGCCATCGACAAGCTGGGCGGCGAAACCTGCTGCGACATAGGGAAGAAGCTCGGTAATCGTTACGCCCGCGAACATTCAGCGCCTCGTAATGGTTTTACACGCTCTGGGATGCCGGGCACGTCGATCTCCTACAAGACAGATAGTGTTTAGCGCGCGCAAGCCCTGGATCGGCGCTTCTGGAATTCACCGGCGCGAGCGACTAGATAGCCGCAACTAAAGGGGACCGGCCATGTTCCAGCGTCTGGCGGCATATATTGATTCCATCCGGGCGCGCGACCCGGCCCCGCGCAGCCGCGCGGAGATCCTGCTGTACCCGGGCGTGTGGGCTGTCGGATACCACCGTATCGCCAATCGGCTGTTCCGCGGGCGCTGGTTCTTTCTCGCCCGGTTGGTCAATCATTGGTCGCGCTGGATGACGGCGATCGACATTCATCCCGGCGCCCGGATCGGCCGCAACTTCTTCATCGACCATGGCTTCGTCGTCATCGGCGAGACTGCCGACATCGGCGACAATGTCACCATCTACCAGTGCGTGACGCTGGGCGGCACCAGCCCCGACAATGGGGTAGGGGGCAAGCGCCACCCGACCTTGCGCGACGGGGTGATCATCGGCTCGGGGGCGCAGGTGCTGGGGCCCATCGACGTCGGCGCCCGCGCCCGGATCGGCGCCAATGCTGTTGTGACCAAGGACGTGCCGGAGGGTGCCGTGATGGTCGGCATCCCCGCCAAGCCGACCCTGATCGAGGCAGGCACCTGGCAGAAGGACTTCGTGCCCTATGGCACGCCGTGCAGCGAGGTGTTCGATCCTTCTACGCAGAAGCTAGAGTTGATGCGCTGTGAGATCGAGACGCTGCGCAAGCGGCTGGATGCGATGATCGAGGCCAAGGACGAAGACCGCCGCAACATCGGCTGAACTTGCGGGCCGAGGTGCGCCTTACTACCTTCGTGTCGATGGGAACCGTAACCCCGCTGCCGGTCGGGCGGCCTTCGCAGGTCGGCTTCGACCGACCCGAGCTCAACCGCATCCTCGACCTATACGGCCGCATGGTGGCGGCAGGTCACTGGAAGGATTATGCGATCCAGCTCGACGCCGACGCCGCGATCTTCGCCGCCTTCCGCCGGGCCGCCGAGCGGCCCGAGTTCCGCATCGAGAAGCGGCCGTCGCTGCGCAACCGCCAGGGGATGTGGGCGCTGGTCAACGAAGCCGGCATGATCCTGAAGCGTGGTCACGAGCTTGGCCCCATACTCGCCCCGGTCGAACGCCGGCTCATGAAACTGGTGGAGTGATGGCTAAGCCGCGCAGCTCGCACTGCGCGGCTCGCGACTTCAGGCGATCGCCGCCTGCCGCGTCGGTGGGAGCCGGTCCTCGAAGCTGCCGAGCAGGCGCACTGCCGTGCGGCGCATCGGCTGCCAGAAGGCGGACAGGCTGAGCAGCGCAGAACCGATCACCAGCGCCGTGAGGGCCGCCGCCAGTTCGACCGCCCCTGACTGTTGGAACAGCGCGTACATGGCCCAGAGCACATAAACGAGGCTGGACACCAGCAGCGCGCGCCGGTCGACTGCCAGCGCGATGAACGCGAAGGCCAGGTACAGGGCGATCACCAACACTGCGATGCCAGGGCTGATGTCGCCGTTCAGCACGCCGAGCATATGGAAGATCGGATGGGCGATCAGCGGCGCCGCGGCGAGGTGCAGCCAGAACGCCACATCGGAGCGGCGTGTCGTGCGCTCCCGATCCGACATATCCCAGCGCATGGCGAACAGGAACACCAGCACTCCCGCGGCCAGCAGCATGACGTTCAATGCGCCGCGCGCATCAGGCAAGGCCGCAAGGATCGCCCCGACCGCCACGGACACCACCGCCAGAGCGCCCACTGCAATCGTGATCGGCACCATGAAGCGCCGCCAGTGCAACCAAGCGGCGCCAGCGGTAAGCACGCCGACGACGATCACTCCGGCGCCTGCAAGCTGCTTCTGCTGCTCCGGATCGATCAGCCCAAGCTGTTCGGCGACCGAAGGCGCGAACGCGCCCAGCAGCGCCGCGAACCCCATGAACATGCCACCCGCGAACCCGATCAGCAGCAGGATGCTGGGCAATGCCATGCGGCGTCGCCTGGTGAAGTATTCGCCAAGCAACCAGCTTGCGCCCGCCACTCCGAAAGCGCCGAGCGCAGCAGGGAGGCCGAACTCGTCGGGTGACGAGACTGCATCGAGGTCGACGCCGGTCAGCGCGCCTCCCAGTTGAAAGCCGATCCAGCCGACCGCGACCAGCAGCAGGATCGCCGCGATCGACACGAAGATGTCGTTGAACCCCGTCAGCAGCCTGAACGATTCTTCGTCGGCGCTGGGTGTCGCTCGGTGCAAGGCGACATGGCTGCGGAATCGGCTCACAGCCTCGGGGGTAAAGATGCCGGCGTCGATGGCGCTAGTGAGATCGGTCTCGCTGTACATCGGTAGTCCTCCTTCACAGGAAGCCTAGCCGCAGTGTATCACCGGCACAATACACTAAATCTCTTAGCCGAGCGCTGCTGCTGTCAGCCGTCCAAGTTGATTGAAGAAGGCGCTCGCCTTTCGACGAGCGCCTTCTTGGAAGTGCTTATTGTTCGCTAGGCGAAGATCAACGACCGCCGCGCTGGCGACACTGGTCCTTCACGGTGCGCGAGCAGAGCGGATAGGAGGTTTGGGCAGCGGGTGCCGGCGTGCTCGTTGTGGCGCCCATGGTCGGCGCAGCATTCTGAGCGCCGGCAGGGGCGGCCGCGCTATCCGTCGGGGCTGCGGCGTCGCTCGCCGTGCCGGCATCGGTCGTGCCCGTCGTCGGCGCCGTATCGGTGGCGGTGTCCGTCGTGTCAGTCGGAGCCGTGGTCGACTGCGTCTGATCCTGCGGCGTTGCAGTCGTTGAGGTCGTCTGCGGCGCATCCTGTGCGACGGCCACGCCGCCCATGGCGAGCGCGGCTGCGAGTGCGATAAGCTTCATCGAGCTTCTCCTGAATCGGTTGGCGGGTACGCATGCGCACCCATGCAACCAACTCAGAACTGGCCCGATGGCTCCCTCAGTTCCCCGCATCCAGGGAGTAGCCTGCCGAACGCACGGTCCGGATGATGTCGGGGCGGTCACCATTGTTGATCGCCTTGCGCAGCCGCCGAATGTGCACATCGACCGTGCGCGACTCGATGTCCGAGTCATGACCCCACACCGCGTCGAGCAGCCGCTCCCGCGAGAATACCCAGCCCGGATGCTCGAGGAAATGCTTGAGCAGGCGGAACTCGGTCGGCCCGAGCGAGATCACCTCTCCACCACGGCGAACCTTGTGCCCCACCGTGTCCATTTCGATGTCGGCATAGGTCAGCGCCTCGCCGGCAAGGGCAGGGCGCACCCGGCGCAGCACCGCGCCGACCCGTGCGACCAGTTCGCGCGGGCTGAACGGCTTGGTGACGTAATCGTCGGCGCCGGTCTCGAGCCCGCGCACTCGGTCCTCTTCCTCGCCGCGCGCGGTGAGCATGATGATCGGAATGTTGGCGGTCTCCGGCATACGGCGCAGGCGCCGGCACACCTCGATGCCCGACAAGCCCTCGACCATCCAGTCGAGCAGAACGATGTCGGGGGCCGCTTCCTTGGCGAGCAACAGCGCTTCCTCGCCATCGGGGGTGTGCTTGACCTCGTAATCCTCGCGCTTGAAGTGCCAGGTGACGAGTTCGGCGATCGCCGCGTCATCCTCGACCAGCAGCATGTTCACTCGAGCCATGTCGAAGTTCCTCAGCCGGCAGCCGCTTCGTCCGCAAGATAGCGGCCGGTAGCGGCGAAATAGACCATTTCAGCGACGTTCGTGGCGTGGTCGCCGATCCGCTCCAAATTCTTCGCGACGAACAGCAGATGGGCGACCTGACTGACCGTGCGGGGATTCTCGACCATGAAGGTCACGAGCGTCCGGAAGATGGAGTCATAGAAATCGTCCAGCGCGGTGTCGCGCTCGCAGATCGCTGCCGCGGCCTCGGCGTCGCGCGCGGAAAAGGCATCGAGCACGTCGTGCACCATGTCGCTGGCCAGCTGCGCCATCGCCGGAAGGATCGAAATCGCCTCGATGCGGTCTTCGCCCTCGGTGTGGATCATCGGCACGCGCTTGGCGATATTCTTGGCATAGTCGCCGATGCGCTCGACGACCGCCGCGATCTTCAGCGCGGCGATCACCTCGCGCAGATCGTCCGCCATCGGCGCGCGCAGGGCGATCACGCGGACGACCAGTTTTTCGATCTCCGCTTCGATCGCGTCGATCTGCTTGTCCTTCTTGCGGACTTCCTTCGCGAGCGCAGTGTCGCCGCGCTGCAGTGCCTTCATCGCGTCGTGGATGGCCTGCTCGGCAAGGCCGCCCATCTGCGAGATCAGCGCGCGCAGCTTGCCGATGTCCTGATCGAAGGCCTTGACGGTATGTTCGTGGCCCGTAGCCATTAGCCGTACCTTCCGGTGATGTAGTCTTTCGTCCGCTCTTCGCGCGGCGCGGTGAAGATGTTGTCGGTGTCGCCATATTCCACCAGATTGCCCAAGTGGAAAAACGCAGTGCGCTGGCTCACGCGCGCCGCCTGCTGCATGTTGTGCGTGACGATCACGATCGCATAGCGGCCGCGAAGCTCGTGGATCAGTTCCTCGATCTTCGCCGTGGCGATCGGGTCGAGCGCGGAAGCCGGCTCGTCCATCAGGATCACTTCGGGATCCACGGCGATCGCCCGCGCGATGCACAGCCGCTGCTGTTGTCCGCCGGACAGGGCCGTGCCGCTTTCCTGCAGCCGGTCCTTCACTTCTTCCCACAAGCCGGCCCGGCGCAGCGAGCGCGCGACGATCTCCTCAAGGTCCGTCTTCGACGCCGCGAGCCCGTGGATACGCGGGCCATAAGCGACATTCTCGAAGATCGACTTGGGAAACGGGTTCGGCTTCTGGAATACCATGCCGACCCGCGCGCGCAGCTGCACCACGTCCATGTCGGGCGAATAGATGTCCTCGCCGTCCAGCGTGATCTGCCCTTCGACCCGGGCATTGCCGATCGTGTCGTTCATCCGGTTCAGGGTACGCAGGAAGGTCGACTTGCCGCAGCCCGAAGGCCCGATGAAAGCCGTCACGCGGTCCATGTCGATGTCGATCGAAACGTTCTTCACGGCTTGCTTCTCGCCGTAGAAGACGTTCACGTCGCGTGCGGTCATCTTATGCGGAACGTCGGTCATCACCAGCGGGTCTCGAACTTGTTGCGAAGATAGATGGCGATGCCGTTCATGGCGAGCAGGAACACCAGCAGCACGATGATCGCGGCGCTGGTCTTCTCGACAAAGCCACGGCTGACTTCGTCGGACCACAGGAAGATCTGAACGGGCAGCACGGTGGCCGGATCGGTCAGGCCCGAAGGCGGCGTCACGATGAACGCGCGCATGCCGATCAGCAGCAGGGGAGCGGTCTCGCCCAGCGCGCGCGCCATGCCGATGATCGTGCCCGTCAGGATACCCGGCATCGCCAGCGGCAGGACATGATGGAAGACGACCTGGATCGGGCTGGCGCCGATACCCAGCGCCGCATCGCGGATCGACGGCGGCACCGCCTTGATCGCATTGCGGCTGGCGATCACGATCACCGGCATGATCATCAGGGCGAGGGTCAGGCCGCCCACCAGCGCCGCGGAGCGGGGAAGCAGCGGACCGAAGCGGTAGCCGAACAGCGACCAGCTGCCGAGGAACACCGCAAGCCCGAGCAGGCCGAAGATGATCGAAGGGACCGCCGCGAGGTTGTTGATCGACACTTCGATCAGGTCAGTCCAACGGTTCCGCGACGCATATTCTTCCAGATAGATCGCCGAGAGCACGCCCACGGGAAAGGCGATCAGGAAGGTCACCAGCATCGTCAGCAGCGAGCCCTTGAGCGCACCCCAGATGCCCACCACGACCGGATCGGTCGAGTCCGACGCCTTGAGGAAGTTCAGGTTGAGATGCCGGGAAACCATGCCCGCATCGCGAAGCTTGGCGACCGCGGCGAGCAACTCCGGCGTGCCGCGTCCCGCCATGGCCTGATCGATCTCGCTGGAAGCCGGAACCTCGATGCGAACGGTGCGGTCGAGCACCGACGGATCGTGCTTGATCGTATCGCGCACGGCCACCCATGCGCTTTCGGAGATGAAGTCCTCGCCGCCATCGCCGAACGCCGCCACGGCCGCGCCCTTGACTGCGTTCTCCAGCCCGGCGCCCGCCAGCGCCAGATCCGCGCCTGCGGTCTGGAGCTGCGCGCGTTCCACGGTGACGCCGCTCGCCCGGAAGTCGATCGGCAGCGCAATGTCGGTGCGCGTGAACCCACGCCAGCCCTGCGACATCATCGTGACGAGCAGGAAAGCCAGGAACGCAGCCGACAGCACCACGGCCGCCAGCCCGAAGAAGCGGAACCGGCGCTCCGCGGCATACCGCCTGCGGATGCGCCGCTGCATCGACTGCGTCTTCCAGTCGGTCGGTGCACGCTCCGCGGGCTCGTGGCCCTCGATCGGCAACTGGGGGATCAGCGAGCTACTCATACGCTTCCCGGTACCGCTTGACGACGCGCAAGGCGACGATGTTGAGCATCAGCGTGATCACGAACAGCGTCAGGCCAAGCGCGAACGCAGCGAGTGTCTTGGGGCTGTCGAACTCGCTCTCGCCGGTCAGCAGATCGACGATCTGCTTGGTGACGGTGGTCGCGCTCTCGAATGGGTTGAGCGTGATATTCGCGGCACCGCTCGCGGCCATCACCACGATCATGGTCTCGCCGATCGCGCGGCTGACGGCCAGCAATATACCGGCCACCACCCCGGGCAACGCGGCCGGGATCAACACGCGGGAGATCGTCTCGCTGGTGGTCGCCCCCATCGCCAGGCTTCCGTCCCGCATCGCAGTGGGCACAGCCGCGATCGAGTCGTCGGCCATCGACGATACGAACGGGATGATCATCACGCCCATCACCAACCCGGCCGCCAGCGCGCTTTCGGAACTGGCATAGGGAAAGCCGAGCGCGACGGCGAGGTCGCGGACCGCCGGCGCAACCGTCAGCGCCGCGAAATAGCCATAGACGACGGTCGGAACGCCCGCGAGGATCTCGAGGATCGGCTTCATCCAGCGCCGCACCTTTGGCGCGGCATATTGGGTGAGATAGATCGCGCTCATCAGGCCGAACGGGATCGCCACGATCATCGCGATCACCGCGCCGATGAAGAAGGTGCCCCAGAACAGCGGCACCGCACCCAGCGACTTGCCGGGCCGGGCCGGATCGATCACCTGCGGGCTCCAATGCGTGCCGAACAGGAAGTCGGTGATCGATACCTGTCCGAAGAACCGCAGCGACTCCCACAGCAGCGACAGGAAGATCCCCAGGGTGGTGAGGATCGCAATGAGCGAAGCTACGAGCAGCACCAGCATCACGCCGCGCTCGACGCGGCTCCGGGCCGGAAAGTTGGCGCGAATGCGGGTAAAGGCGAGGGCGCCGCTGGCAAAGGCGAGCAGGATGGCGATTGCAGTGCCGATCCACGCGTAGCGCGTCTCCGCGATCCGGGTCGGCGCCACCAGTTGCTGTGCGACGGGATCGAAGGCGGTGGCGCCTGGCTCGTCGGCAACCCGACTGGCTTCGGCCAGCAGCGCGTCACGCTCGAAATCGAACTGGGGCAGCTGCGCGGCTGCGGGGTGTTCGAGCACTTCCTGCTTCACCAGCGTAGGCGAGACCGCGCTCCAGGCCGCAACGAACAGCAGCGCCGGCAGCACGACCCAGATCGCAACGAAGAAGCCATGCTGTGCCGGCAGCGAGTGGAGGCGCTTGGCTCCGCCGCGATCGAATCCGGCGGCGCGCGCACGCGCGGTCAGCCAGCCGATCAGGCCAAGGCCGGCAATCAGGAAGAGGAGGGCGAGTGCGTTCACGGTAGCGATCTCAATGCAGGTCGGCTGGGTTCAACGCCAGTCGCTGCGCGACCACCTGACCGGCCCGCGCGCGAATTGCGTTGGGAGCGGCGATCAGGCCCCGCGAGGCCAGCCTGCCGCCCGGGTTCCACATGCTGGTGTACAGCTGCAGGAAGTCTGACAGGCCAGGAACCGCGCGAAGATGCCGCTTCTTGACGTAAAGGTATAGCGGGCGGGCACCTGGATACTCGCCAGAGGCAATCGTCTGCGCCGTGGGGGCGATACCGTCGACCGGCGCACCGCGCAGCCGATCGGCATTTTCCTCCAGATAGGAATAGCCGAACACGCCCAGCGCATTGGGATTGGCGGCAAGACCCTGGACGATCAGATTATCGTTCTCGCCCTTGTCGATATAGGGTCCGTCGTCGCGGATGCGCTTGCAACGCTCCTCGAACGCGGCCTGATTGGTCTGCGCCTTGAGCGCCTTGGCTTGCGGATCCGCCTCCACGCAGCCGGGTGCCAGGATCAATTCGACCAAAGCGTCCCGCGTGCCGCTGGTGGACGGTGGGCCCATGACCTGGATGGGAAGGGCAGGCAGCGCCGAATTGACGTCGCGCCAGGTACGCGCGCGGTTCGGCTGGCCGTTCGGGTTCGCGGCCAGCGCCAGGTACAGGTCGCGCTTGCTGAGACGCAGATTGGGGCCGTTCTTCGCCTCGGCGATCGCCACGCCGTCGATGCCGATCTGCACTTCCAAGATCTCGCCGACGCCGTTGCGCTGACACAGGGCATATTCCGACTTCTTGATGCGCCGCGAGGCATTGGCGATGTCGGGGAACTCCCAGCCCACGCCGGCACAGAACCGCGCGATGCCGCCGCCAGTGCCGATCGATTCCACTACCGGCGCCTTGCGGCCGCCGCCCTGGTTCACGAACGCTTCGGCCACCGCGGTGGTGAAGGGATATACGGTGGAGGAGCCGACGACGCGGATTTCCCGCGCCGTGTTGCTGCCACAAGCGGTCAGCGCGAGCGCGCCCGCTATCAGTGCCAGCCTGCCGATAATCGCCGTTCCCCCATTTCGAAGCACGAGTCGAACAAATGCCTCGCCGGATGCGCTGTCTTGCAACACGGTTACGCCTTTATGACACGGACTGCAGGGGAAGAAGGATGGTCACGGCCGTGCCCTTGCCCACCACACTGGAGATGTCCAGCCGGCCGCGGTGCCGCTCTACGACATGTTTGACGATCGCCAGCCCCAGACCGGTGCCGCCCAGCGATCGGCTGCGCCCGGAATCCACGCGATAGAAACGCTCGGTTAGGCGGGGCAGGTGCTGCGCCGGAATTCCTTCGCCCTCGTCGGTAACCGTCAGGCGAACCATCGACGTGCCGTCCGGGATCAGCGTAACCGTCACGGGCGTGCCTTCGCGTCCATATTTCATGGCGTTGCCGATGACGTTGTGGAGCAACTGGCTCAGCTGCGTCATGTCGCCGCGGATGGGCGGCACGTCTCCGATCTGCGTCACCACGTCCGCCGCACGCGGGCTGCCCGACAGTTCCTGACAGACCTGGCCGACCAGATCGCCCATGTTCACGGACTGGTTGGGTGCGCGGTACTTTTCCGCCTCGATCCGGCTGAGCGAAATCAAGTCGTCGATCAGCCGCTGCATCCTGCGCGCCTCGCCGAACATGATCTTGAGGAACCGCCCGCGGATCTCTGGATCGTCGCCGGCCTCGTCGGCGAGAGTCTCGACATAGCCGAGCAGCGACGCGAGCGGGGTGCGCAGCTCGTGGCTGGCATTCGCCACGAAGTCGACGCGCATCCGTTCGGCGGCGTAGCTGCCGGTGCGGTCGATCAGATGAACGACGCGCCTGCCGTCATCGAGATTGCGCATCCGCATCTCCCAGCGCTGCTCGCGCGCGCCCAGGCCCACCAGGTGGATCGGGCCGCCATTGGCGCCGTCCTGCGGGTCCATCAACCTTTCGGCCGCGGCGGGATGGCGGATCGCGACTCGCACGTCCTCGCCCAGTATGTGCTGCCCCAGCAGCTCGCGCGCGCCCTGGTTCGCGGCTTCGACATGGTGGTCGGCGATGACCAACAGCGGTTCGGCGATCGCTTCGATCACCGCCGCAAGCTGCGGGGCCTGTACCGCCGCTGGCACTGCCGGCGCCGCCACGATGGCGGTCGGCGCGTCGTCATGGGCGCCCGATGCCACCAGCACCGCCGCGACCCCGCAGACCAGCACGATCAAGCCGCCTTGCGCGTCCCCATTCATCAACAGGCTGGCGAGTGCGCCCAGCGCGACCAGCGCGATGGCGAGGAAGGAACGCAATCCAAAGAACACGGGCATCGGCATGCTCTACCGCAACTCCGTCTTCAAGCGAGCGATGATTTACGATTGCGAAAGACGCGCGGGTGCAGAACAAGGTCCTATGGCCGACGAACCGCAAGGATCCGAGACGACCCGCCGCCGCGCATTGATGCTCGGCGCGGCAGGTGCATCGGCGATCGTGTCGATACGCCCGGCGCTGGCGCAGACCAGTGCGTCGATCACCAATTGCGAGATCCCGGTGCCCGATCCCGGCCGTGCCGGCAGCTACATCGCCGCGGATGGATCGCTGGTCCCCGCCGGAACGCCAGGCGCGTTCCCGCCGCCAAGCGGCACCTTCAAGGCGGAGGATGTTCAGCGCGCGCTCGCGGGGGGCAATTTGCCGGGGGCGGATTACGACCGCAGCCGCGCCTACACCAACTATATCCGCCGCTTGCAATCGGGCACCAGCGGCTTCACGTGCTTCGCGTCGCTGCAGATGCCACGCGGCTGACGCCGTGCCGCCTCCCGCCTATCGCGCCGCGCGCGAGGTGACCCTTCGGGTCGTCCCGCTCGATGCGCTTACCCTGATATACCACCGAGCATCCGGAATCACGCATGTCGTGGATGCGCCGGTGCCCGAGATATTGCAGGAACTCGGTGACGAGGCGCTGACCGCACCGGCGCTGCTGGCGCGAATGGCCGACCGGTTTGCCTTGATCGATGCCGACGGCGCGGCACTAGAGGCGCGGCTTGAGGAACTGGTAATCGCGGGGCTGGTGGAGCGCGTGTGCGCCACGTGACGCAGTTGCGCATCGGGCCGGTGGGGTTCCGGGTCGGGAGCGACTGGCGGCAGCCGATCGCCGCGCTCCAGGATCTGTACCGCGACTATCCCGCACCCGAGGATGGCATTCCCGATTTCAACGTCCACCTGTTCGCCGCTCGCCCGTGGCGCCGCGTGCTGAGGCCGGCGGTGCACATCGGCGGCGACTTCGTCATGCCGGGCGCCGCGCCGTTGCCGCTCGCCCAGGGCTTGCTGGCGGCGGAAATGGGAATGAACCTGCAGATGGCGCTCGGCCAGCGCCGCTATCTTCTGCTGCATGCCTCGGCGGTCGAACGCGGCGGCAAGGCATTGCTGATGACCGGCCTGTCGGGGGCGGGCAAGTCGACCCTCGCGGCACTGCTGATGGCGCGCGGCTGGAGGCTGATGGGTGACGAGTTCGCGCTGATCGATCCCGACACGGGACTGGTGCACGGCTTCCCGCGGCTGATCAGCCTGAAGAACGAAGCGATCAGGGTAGCGCAACGGGCATTGCCAAAGGCGCGGTTCGGCCCGCTTCTCGAGGGAACGCCCAAGGGCACGATCCGGCACCTGGTGCCAGATGCGGCGGCGATCGCGGCGATGGCGCGCCCAGCGGTGCCGGCTTTGCTGCTGTTCCCGAGCTTCGGTTTCGAAGCCGGCGAACGCGAAGTACTGCCCAGCGAAGTGTTCGTCCGCCTTACCCAGGCGTCGACCAACTATGTCGCCCTGACCGAGCGCGGCTTCACTGCGCTTGCCGACCTGGTCCGCACCGTGCCGGCACGCGCCATCGACTATCCCGACACTGCCACCGCGCTTGCCCAGGTCGAACGGCTGTGGAGCGCCCTATGACCAGCGGCGCTCTTCTCGTCGGGGCGCTACGGGAGCCGGTATCCACGATCGGCCTGTCTCCTGCGCAATGGACCGCGTTGCTCGCCATCGCCCGCGCCGAGCAGCTCATCGGCACGCTCGGCTACCGCCTGCACGGCATGCCCGTCCCGGCGCCCGTGGCCAGGATCCTCGAAGAGGCCCGGCACTCGGCCGAGCAGGGCCGCACCGCCGCCTTGTGGGAAGCGGAGATGGCCCGCCGCGCGCTCGCGCCCGTCGGCATAGCGGTGATCCTGCTCAAGGGCACGGCGTTCGTCGCCGCGGGCCTGTCGGCGGGGGTAGGGCGCTCGATCGGCGATCTCGACATCCTCGTTCCGCACGCGCGGATCGGCGAAGCCGAGGCGGCGCTGCTCGCCGCCGGCTGGGAGTGGGTGAAGCCGGACGCCTATGACGATGCCTATTATCGCCGCTGGATGCACGAGTTGCCGCCGCTGATCCACCGCGAGCGCGACCGCATGATCGACGTTCATCACACCATCCTCCCGCTCACCGCCCGGATCACGCCGGATGCCGAGGCGCTGATCGCCGACAGCGTCGCGCTGGGAAGCGAGCTGCGGATGCTCTCGCCGCCGGATGTGCTGTGCCACGCCGCCGCTCACCTGTTCGCCGATGGCGATCTCGCGGGCGGGCTGCGCAACCTGTGGGACATCCACTGCCTGGTCGAGGAGTGGGGTACCGCAGGCCTCCACGATCGGGCGCGCCTGCACGGCCTCGCGCCCGCGGTGGCCAGGGCGATGCGCCAGGCGCACCGGCTCTACGGCACTGCGGTTCCCGAGGAATGGCGCGGCTGGACCACCCAGGACGCATTATACCGTCACCGGCTGCTGGCGCGCGACGGCTGGGGCAGGCCGACGCGGCGCCTCACTAGGCTCGCCTTCTACATGCGCGGCCATGCCCTTCGCATGCCCCCGGCCATGCTGGCCCGCCACCTCGTGACCAAGTGGCGCAAGGGCCACGCGCCTGGCTGATCTTACAGCTCAGGCGCCGTGATAGCGCGGCGCCGTCCTGTCTCGGGAGCAGTTCTTTGCCACCAGTGCCTCGGCGGCGGCGTAATTGTCCCAGTCGCGAATATCGGGCAGCGACGGGATGCACACCGGCTCTTCCATCTCCAGCGCGCGCAGCGAGGCGACCACCAGGTCATCGGCCCGCATCACCCGTTCGGGTGGGAAGTTCTCGATCGCGTTTCCGGCGACTTCGTGGAAATCGGTGGCGATCACGCCTGGCACCAGCAATTGCACACGCACGCCCGTGCCTTCCGCCTCGGCCTGCATGTGGCGCGTGAATGCCATCACGTAGTTCTTGGACGCGCCATATCCGGCATTGCCTGGAATCTGCATGAACACCGTGCCCGAAGACACGTTGATGATCGTGCCGCGCCCAGCAGCGATCATCGACTTCATCGCGGCAGCGGAAAGCCGGCTGAGCGCAAGGACATTGACTCGCAGCATCGTCTCTAGCGCGTCAGGATCCAGCTCGGCGACACGCCCGCGTGAGGCATAGCCGGCGTTGTTCACCACCATGTCGACACCGCCCTGCTCAATCCGCGCGACGACCGCGGCCACGCCCGCATCGCTGCCCAGGTCGGCAGGCAGGATTTCCGCCTCTACCCCGGTAGCGTCCGCCAGCTCGCGGGCGAGATCCTCCAGCCTGTCGGCGCGCCGCGCGACCAGCACCAGATCGTGGCCGGTGCGTGCCAGATGCTCGGCATAGCTCTTGCCGATGCCGGCGGAAGCGCCGGTCACCAGCGCGCGGGGTCGTCCGTTGGTCATGCAATGCTCCTGTGGTTCGGCTCCCCCAAACGCACGAGCGTCGGCACAAGCTCAACGAAATGATCGATGACGGCGTTCGCGCCGAGCGCATGCACGCCATCGCCCAGGAAGCCGAAGCTTACCGCGATGCTCGGCACGCCGGCACTACGCGCAGCCTCTATATCAAAGCGTGAATCCCCGACGAACGCCGCGCGCCCGCCGCCGCACCGCTTGATCATCTCGAACAGGGGAACAGGGGAGGGCTTGGCGGTGCCGGGCCCAAGACTGTCTCCGCCGATCACGGTCGCGAACGCATGCGCCACGCCCATCGCTTCCAACAGCTCGGTCGCGAGGCGCTCCGCCTTGTTGGTCACCACCGCCAGCGCCACGCCGGCGGACATCAGTGCCTCCAACGCCTCGGCAAGCCCGGGATAGGGCTCGGTCTGCATGGTCAGGTGCGCTTCGTAGAACCGCATCAGCGCGGGATAGGATCGATTCAGGAGATCAGGCGTGCAGCCGCCCGTCGCCTCCAGGCCCAGCGCCAGCATGTGGCGCGTACCCTGGCCGATCAGCGTCTTCACCTTGGGGAGCGGCAGATCCGGTCGCCCAAGCTGTTGAAGCGCGTGGTTCAACGCGCCGGCAAGGTCGGCACTGGTGTCGAACAACGTGCCGTCGAGATCGAACCCGACAATGTCGAAGGCGAAGCCGGTCATGGCGCGTGCCTGGCAGCAACCCTATGGAAATGGCAAGCTTCCCGTGGCAGGGCAGCGGGTGGAGGGGCCATGACATCACCGATCGCCGCAATCATCCTTGCCGCGGGCAAGGGTACGCGGATGAAGTCCGACACGCACAAGGTGCTGCACCCGATCGCGGGCAGGCCGATGTTGCTGCATCTGATCGACAGCGTCGCCTCGCTCGATCCCGCGCGAACGATCGTCGTGGTGGGCGCCGGGCGCGAGCAGGTCGAGGGAGCGGTGCGGCCACTCGGTGCCGAGATCGTGGAGCAGGTCGAGCAATTGGGCACGGGGCATGCGGTGCTTCAGGCACAGGCGGCGCTGTCGGATTTCACCGGCGACGTGCTGATCCTATATGGCGACGTGCCGCTGGTGTCTGCGGCCACGTTACGCCGGATGCTCGACCGGCTGCATGAACCCGACATGCCAGCGACCGTAGTGCTTGGTTTCCGTCCCGCCGATCCCGCCGCCTACGGCCGGCTGATCGTCGACGCCGATGGCGGTTTTCGGCGGATCGTCGAGTTCAAGGACGCCTCGCCCGAAGAAGGGGCCGTGACCTTGTGCAACTCCGGGCTGATGGCGGTGCGCTCGACCGACCTGTTCGGCCTGCTTGCCCGCGTGACCAACGCCAACGCGGCAGGCGAATATTATTTGGTCGACCTCGTCATGCTGGCAGCACAGGATGGCCGCAGCTCGGCAGTGGTGGAGACCGACGCGGCGGAGGTCGCCGGCGTCAATAGCCGCGGCGAACTGGCGGCTGTGGAAGCTGAATGGCAGCACGCCAGGCGCGCGCGTGCGATGGCGGACGGCGCCAGTCTGACGGCGCCCGACACCGTGTGGTTCGCACATGATACGGTGCTTGGCCGTGACGTGACGATCGAGCCCAATGTGGTGTTCGGGCCCAAGGTCGAGATCGGCGACGGCGTTACCATCCACGCCTTCAGCCATCTGGAAGGCGCGAAGGTCGCTGCCTGCGCGGACATCGGACCCTATGCGCGGCTGCGCCCAGGCACGGTTGTCGGCGAGGGTGCCCGAGTGGGCAATTTCGTCGAGACCAAGAATGCGGTGCTGGAGGCGGGTGCCAAGGCCAACCATCTGACCTATCTGGGCGATGCGCGGATCGGCGCGCGCGCGAACATCGGCGCGGGCACGATAACCTGCAACTATAACGGCTATCTGAAGCAGCGAACCGATATCGGCGAAGGTGCATTCATCGGTTCGAACAGCGCGCTGGTGGCGCCGGTGCGGATCGGCGACGGTGCGATCGTAGCGGCCGGCAGCGTGGTGACGCAGGATGTCGAAGCCGATGCGCTGAGCATGACGCGGGCGCCGCAAACGGCCAAGCCGGGCTGGGCCAGGAAATTCCGTGAAGTGATGCAAGCCAGGAAGGCAGCGAAGTAACATGTGTGGAATCGTCGGGATCCTGGGCAAGGAAGCCGTTGCGGATCGCCTGTTCGAAGGGCTGAAGCGGCTCGAATATCGCGGCTATGATTCGGCCGGCATCGCCACCCTTCATGACGGAGCGATCGATCGGCGCCGCGCCGAGGGCAAGCTGGTCAATCTGGGCAAGCGCTTGATCGAAGCACCGCTGCCCGGGACGACCGGCATCGCCCATACGCGCTGGGCGACGCACGGCGCGCCGACCGAGGACAATGCCCATCCGCACATCGTCGGCGACGTGTCGATCGTGCACAACGGCATCATCGAGAATTTCAAGCCGCTCCGCGACGCGTTGATCGCCGAGGGGCGCACGTTCCTGAGCCAGACCGACACCGAAGTGGTGGCGCATCTCGTCAGCCGCGAGCTGGAAGGCGGCAAGAGCCCGCGCGACGCAGTGGCGGCGGTGTTGCCGCAGCTGCACGGCGCGTTCGCCGTCGCGTTCCTGTTCAAGAACGAACCCGACCTGCTGATCTGCGCGCGGCTGGGTGCACCGCTGACCGTCGGGTATGGCGAGGGTGAGAATTACCTTGGGTCGGACGCGCATGCGCTGGCATCGCTGACCCAGCGCATCGTCTATCTGGAAGAGGGCGACTGGGCGGTCCTGACGCGCGACGCGATCGAGATATTCGACCAGTCGAATGCGGCGGTGGAGCGCCCGATCGTCCAGTCGGGCGCCTCCGCTGCGCTGATCGACAAGGGCAACCACCGCCACTTCATGCAGAAGGAGATCTACGAACAGCCGGTCGTGGTCGCCCAGACGCTGCAATCCTATATTCGCCCGCTCGAGCAGATGGTGGCTATGCCGGACATGAGCTTCGACCTGTCCACGGTCGAGCGCGTGGTGATCGTCGCCTGCGGCACTGCCAGCTATGTCGGGATGATCGGCAAATACTGGATCGAGCGCTTTGCCCGGCTGCCGGTGGAAGTCGATGTCGCCTCCGAATTCCGCTATCGCGATCCGGTGCTGCTGCCGAACACGCTTGGCGTGGTGGTCAGCCAGTCGGGGGAAACCGCCGACACGCTGGCGGCGCTCCGTCACATGAAGGCGAACGGCGTCACCACCGCCGGGATCATCAACGTGCCGACCAGCTCGATGGCACGCGAAGTCGACCTGTTGCTCTCGACTCATGCTGGCCCGGAGATCGGCGTCGCCTCGACCAAGGCGTTCACCTGCCAGCTTGCGGTCATGGCTGCGCTGTCGGTCAATCTGGCGCGTGCCAAGGGCAAGCTGTCGGGCGAGGAAGAGCGCGAGATCGTCGGTCACCTGATCGAGGCGCCGGCCGCCATCAACGCCGCGCTCGCGCACGATGCCGACATCGAGGCGATGGCGCACACTATCGCCTCGGCGCGCGACGTGCTCTATCTCGGCCGCGGTCCCGATTACCCGCTGGCGCTGGAGGGCGCGCTGAAGCTCAAGGAGATCAGCTACATCCATGCCGAGGGATATGCCTCGGGCGAGATGAAGCACGGGCCGATCGCGCTTATCGACGATTCGGTGCCGTTGATCGTGCTGGCACCCTCGGGTCCGCTGTTCGAGAAGACGGTGTCGAACATGCAGGAAGCCAAGGCCCGCGGCGCCCGCGTCGTGCTCATCTCGGATGCCGAAGGGCTGGCGCAGGCAGGCGAAGACGCGGTCGCGACGATCGAGATGCCGCAGGTTCATCCGCTGATCGCGCCGCTTGTGTATGCGATCCCGGTCCAGCTGCTTGCCTACCACGTCGCCGTGGCGAAGGGCACGGACGTCGACCAGCCGCGCAACCTCGCAAAGTCGGTCACCGTCGAATAAGGATCCGGGCGCGCTGCCATTTGGCTGGTGCGCGCGCCCTTGGTCACCGCTCCCGCAAGGCGAGTGTGGCCTGCGCGCGCTTCAGATGCGGCATGTCGAGCATGGCGCCGTCGAGCCCAACCGTTCCAGCGCCCGGGTTGGCGGCAAAGGCGGCCAGGACCCGCTCGGCCTGCGCGATCTCTTCTGGCGAGGGTGAAAAGGCGCGGTTGATCACCGGCACCTGGTCCGGGTGGATCGCCATCATGCCGCGAAAGCCGGCGCGCCGCGCCCTGACGGCGACCTTTTCGATCCCGGCAAGGTCGCGGAAGTCGCCGTGGATGGTCTCAATCGCCGTCACCTTGGCGGCCGCTGCCCCGGCCAGGCAGAGTGCGCGGAACAGCTGGTAGGGGAATGCATACTCCCCGTCCTCTTCGCGGTTGTCGCTTGCGCCCAGTGCTGCGGCGCTGTCCTCGGCGCCCCAGGTGAGCGCCGCGAGCCGCGGACAGCCCGCATAGTCGCCGAGCCCGAACAAGGCTGGGGCGGTTTCGGTCGCCACGACCATCGTCGGGATGCCGCCGCGGGGCAGACCCGCGGCGACTTCCAGCGCGGTGAGATAATGGTGCAGCCGGTCCGCCTCGGCACGGGTGGCCTTTGGAAGCATGATGCCGTCGGGCCTGCTCGGCACCACCGCGGCGAGATCGGCCAGGCCATGTTCGCTGTCGAGCGGGTTGATCCGCACCCAATAAGGTTGCGCGCGCTCCGCACTTGCCAGCCGCTCGGCCACGAGTGCACGGGCTTCGGCCTTCTTCTCCCAGGCCACCGCGTCCTCGAGGTCCAGCAGCAGAAGGTCCGCCGCGCTGGAGGCGGCTCGAACGAGCTTGCGCTCGGAATCGCCCGGGACGAACAGCAGCGAACGCGCAGACAAGGCATGGGTCATCACCAAGACCTAGAACCGCAGCGGGCAGAGGTAAACCGCGCCGTCACCGCTGCGGTATCGGATCGCCTCCGCACGCGGCCACTGCGTCGAGCACGGACTGCGCCAGATCCTTTCGGCAGATCAGCAGATCCGGGATGCTGGTGTCGGCGCGGTTGTAGACGAGCGGCGACCCGTCGATGCGCGACGCGTGCAACCCTGCCGCCAGCGCCACCGCGACCGGCGCGCAATTGTCCCATTGGTGCTGCCCTCCGGAGTGTAGATAGATCTCGGCTTCGCCGCGCACCACGGCCATCGCCTTGGCACCTGCCGACCCCATCGGCACCGGCTGCGCGCCGAGCGTGTGGCCGACGTCCACGCACAGCCTGCTTGCCCGCGACCGGCTCACCAGCATGCGGGGAGGATGGTGCGGGGGCGGAAGATCGGGCGGGCATTCGCTCGACAGCGTCACCCCCAGCCGGGGCAGCGCCACGGCGCCGATCTCGGCACGTCCGTCGATGGCGAGCGCGACATGCACGGCCCAGTCGCCGCGCCGCTCGGCGAACTCGCGAGTGCCATCCAGCGGGTCGACGATCCATACGCGCTTGTGATCGAGACGCGACAGGTCGTCGGCGGATTCCTCCGACAGGATCGCATCGTCGGGCCTCGCCTCGCGAAGCCGGTCGAGGATCAGCGTGTTGGCTTCGCGGTCGCCGCGATGGCCCTGGGCGCAGTCGTTCTGGATGGCCAGCAACAGCGTGCCAGTCTCGGTGGCGATCCTCCGGGCCAGTTCGGCGTCGCTCATGCCGCTCGCTTCCCCATCACAGCACCGGGGACCAGATGCCCATAATCTCCTCCACGATCCGTTCGGCCGCATCCTCGGGCGTGCAGCGCGTCGTGTCTATACGGATTTCTGGGTTCACGGGCGCCTCGTACGGGCTGGAAATACCCGTGAAGTTGGCGATCTCCCCGGCGCGGGCTTTCTTGTACAGGCCCTTCACGTCGCGTGCTTCGGCGACCTCCAGCGGCGTGTCGATGAAAATCTCGAAGAATTCGCCCTCGGGAACCATCGAGCGCACCATCTCCCGATCGGCGCGGAAAGGCGAGATGAACGCCGTCAGCACGATCAGCCCGGCATCGGTCATCAGCTTGGCGACCTCGCCCAGGCGGCGGATATTCTCGACCCGGTCCGCGTCGCTGAACCCAAGGTCGCGGTTCAACCCGTGCCGGACATTGTCGCCGTCCAGCAGGAAGCTGTGCCTGCCCAGCGCGTGCAGCTTCTTTTCGACCAGATTGGCGATCGTCGACTTGCCCGATCCGGACAGTCCCGTGAACCACAGCAGTCGCGCTTGCTGCCCCTTTTGCGCGGCGTGCGCCTCCCGCGTGATCTCAACCGCCTGCCAATGGACGTTCTGCGCGTGCCGCAGCGCGTGGCGCAGCATGCCGGCCGCTACCGTCGCGTTGCTGACCTTGTCGATCAGGATGAAGCCGCCCAGATCGTGACTGTCGGCATAGGGCTCGAACACCAGCGGGCGGTCGACCGCGATCTCGGCGACGCCGATGTCGTTCAACCCTAGCGTCTTCGCCGAAGTCTTGGCGAGGGTGTTCACGTCCACGACGTGCTCGGGCGCGCGCACGACCGCACTGACGGTCTGTGTCCCGAGCTTCAGCCAATAAGCGCGCCCGGGTAGCAGTGCTTCCTGGTCCATCCACACGATCGTGGCCTTGAACTGGTCGGCGGCTTGCGGTGCGTCGTCCGCGGCGGCAATCACGTCACCGCGCGAGCAGTCGACCTCGTCCGTCAGCGTCACGGTGACCGACTCGCCGGCGGCGGCATGGTCGCGGTCCCCCCCCAATGCGACGATACGGCCGATCCGAGTCGTTCGGCCCGAGGGTAGGATCCGAACCGCGTCGCCTGGACGCACCGTGCCGCTGGCGATCAGGCCGGCGAAACCACGAAAGTCGAGGTTCGGGCGGTTGACCCATTGCACGGGCATGCGGAACGGCCGAGCGCGGTCCGCTTCGACATCCACCGCCACCGCCTCGAGATGGCCGAGCAGCGTGGGGCCGCCGAACCACGGCATGTTCGCCGACGGTGCCGCGATGTTGTCGCCCTTGAACCCGGAAATCGGAATGGCCGTGAAGTCCCGGATCCCGATCGACTTCGCGAAACCGGCATAGTCGCGGACGATCGCGTCATAGGCCTGCTGGTCATAGCCGACCAGGTCCATCTTGTTCACCGCCAGCACGATCTGGCGGATGCCCAGCAGATGGCACAGATAGCTGTGCCGCCGCGTCTGGGTGAGCACGCCCTTGCGCGCGTCGACCAGGATCACCGCCAGATCCGCGCTCGACGCACCCGTCACCATGTTGCGGGTATATTGTTCATGGCCCGGCGTATCGGCGACGATGAACTTGCGCTTCTCGGTCGCGAAGAAGCGGTACGCCACGTCGATCGTGATGCCTTGTTCGCGCTCGGCGGCGAGACCATCGACCAGCAGCGCGAAGTCGATCTCCTGACCCTGGGTGCCCAGGCGCTTGCTGTCCGCCTCCAGGCTGGCCAGCTGATCCTCGAAGATCATCTTGGAATCGTACAACAACCGGCCGATCAGCGTCGACTTGCCGTCATCGACCGATCCGCAGGTGATGAAGCGCAGCAGCGACTTGTTCTGGTGCTGGTGCAGGTAGGCGGCGATGTCGGACGCGATCAGCGCGTCGGGGCGATAGGAGGTCATCAGAAATACCCCTCCTGCTTCTTTTTCTCCATGCTCGCGCTCTGGTCGTGATCGATGGCGCGCCCCTGCCTTTCGGAGGTGGTGGTAAGCAGCATCTCCTGGATGACCTGCTCCAGCGTCGCGGCCTCGCTTTCCACTGCTCCGGTCAGCGGATAGCAGCCCAACGTCCGGAACCGCACCGAACGCTCGACCGGTACTTCGCCAGGCTCCAGCCGGAAGCGCGCATCGTCCACCATCAGCAGCAGCCCGTCGCGCTCCACCGTCGGCCGCCTGGCGGCGAAGTATAGCGGCACGATCTCGATGTTCTCCGCCAAGATATATTGCCAGATGTCGAGCTCGGTCCAATTCGACAGCGGGAATGCACGGATGCTCTCGCCCTTGTTCTTCCGGGCATTGTACAGGCGCCACAATTCGGGACGCTGATTCTTCGGGTCCCAGCGGTGCGTGGCGGTTCGGAACGAGAAGATGCGCTCCTTCGCGCGGCTCTTTTCTTCGTCCCGCCGCGCGCCGCCGAACGCCGCATCGAAGCCATATTGGTCCAATGCCTGCTTAAGGCCCTCGGTCTTCCACAGATCGGTGTGAAGGCTGCCATGATCGAAGGGGTTGATGTCCTTCGCCAGCGCCTCCGGATTCTGGTGGACGATCAGGTCCATGCCGGCCGCCGCCGCAGCGCGGTCGCGCAGCGCGTACATCGCCTTGAACTTCCAGGTGGTGTCGACATGGAGGAGCGGGAAGGGCGGGGGAGCCGGGTAGAACGCCTTGCGCGCCAGGTGCAGCATCACGGCGCTGTCCTTGCCGACCGAATACAGCATCACCGGCCGCTCAGCCTCCGCGACTACTTCGCGCAGGATGTGGATGCTCTCCGCCTCGAGCCGCTGAAGATGAGTCAGAGGTGGCGTCGCCGGGGATTGCCCGACGGGGGAAGTTGGCGCTTGGACCACGGAAGATAGCATCGCGCGGATTTAGGAAGTGCCTCCCCGCCGCGCGATCTAGTTTATGTTTAGCCTGCCATACCGGGTTCCGGTGGGACGTCTTCGGCTGGCGCGCGCCGCCTCTTGAGCAGCGCGCGTACCGGCTCAGTCGAGCTTGGGCTTGCCGACACCCACCAGCGTGAGCCCGGCGCGCTCGGCTTCAGCGGGCGGATAGATGTTGCGCAGATCCACCAGCAGCGGAGTCTTGAGCGTGGCGGCGATCCGCTTCAGATCGAGGGCGCGGAACTCGTCCCACTCGGTCACGATCACCAGCGCGTCCGCGCCTTGCGCAGCGACATAGGGGCTGTCGCAGAACTCGACATCGGTCAGCATCGGCTTGGCCTGTTCGACACCCTCGGGATCATAGGCACGGACTTTGGCGCCGGCATCCTGGAGCGCCGCGATCACTGACAGGCTCGGCGCGTCGCGCATGTCGTCGGTGTTCGGCTTGAAGGTGAGGCCGAGCACGGCCACCGTCTTGCCATGTGCGTCGCCGCCCATCGCCTTGATCACCTTGCGGCCCATGGCGCGCTTGCGCGTGTCGTTGACCTGCACGGTCGCCTCGACGATGCGCTGCGGCGTATCGTTGTCGGCGGCGGTCTTGAGCAGCGCCAGCGTGTCCTTGGGGAAGCACGAGCCCCCATACCCCGGACCGGCGTGCAGGAACTTGCCGCCGATACGGTTGTCCATGCCGATGCCGCGCGACACTTCCTGCACGTCGGCGCCCACCGCCTCGCAAAGGTCGGCAATTTCGTTGATGAAGGTGATCTTGACTGCAAGGAAGGCGTTGGCGGCGTATTTGATCAACTCGGACGTACGGCGCCCGGTGAACAGCACCGGCGCGTTCTGGTTGAGCGACAGCGGGCGGTAGATCGCCCGCATCACGTCGCGGGCCGCTTCGTCGTCGGTGCCGACCACGACACGGTCGGGCCGTTTGAAGTCCTCGATCGCGGCGCCTTCGCGCAGGAACTCGGGATTCGATACCACCTTCGCGCCGCTGTCCGGTGCCACCTCGGCGATGATCCGCTCAACCTCGTCGCCCGTGCCCACCGGCACAGTGGACTTGGTGACGATGACGCTGGGCTTGGTGAGGTTCTCGGCGATCTCGCGCGCTGCGGCGAAGACGTAGGAAAGGTCGGCATGGCCATCGCCGCGCCGGCTGGGGGTGCCGACGGCGATGAAGATCGCGTCGGCATCCTTTACCCCTTCCGCCAGGTCGGTGGTGAACGACAGGCGTCCCGACCGAACGTTGGTCGCGACGAGTTCTGCCAAGCCCGGCTCGTAGATCGGCATGACGTTCTGGTGCAGCAGCTCGATCTTGCGGGCATCCTTGTCGACGCAGACCACCTCATGGCCGAAATCCGAGAAGCAGGCACCGGAAACCAGGCCGACATAGCCCGTGCCGATCATGGCAATACGCAACGCATTTCCCCTAGGGTGAAGGACCTACGCGCCCTTAACGAACCCCGGCGGTAGCGCAAGGGCAGGCGCATGCCAACCTGCCACGCTGGCGATCGTTTCACGCAGGCAATAAAAAAAGCGGCCTTTCGGCCGCTCTTCTGTCAGGTTCAACGTTGGGCCGACGTCAGGTCTTCACAGGAAGTCCACGGCGCCAGCCCAAACGGTATGGATTAGAACGGACGGATGTTGTCGCCGCCTGCACCGTCGCGGAAAAAAGAAAGCAAAGCGAACATCGATTTTCTCCCATCGCGCGCCACTGGGTGCGCACCGACATCGTTAACGGCTTCTTAACCCTGTTTCAATCAGTGTTTCTGCGTAGTATGGAAGGGAAAGGCGGTGCTCTGCACGTTTAACGCTTCCTTCAACGGTGGGCCGTTAGGAGAAAGCCATGTCTCGAGGCCCGCGGAAATCGTCAGACGTGGAAGAACTTGGCCGTTCGTCCAAGACGCAAGTCATTGACTTTGCTGATCGGTCGCGGCGCGGCTCTCCTCAGGCTTGCGACATCGGCACGGGTGATGAGCGTCCCGCGCCTTCTCTGACGAACCCGTCGAACACTTGTGCCGGAACGGGACGCAGCGTTACGGACGGTACGAAGCAGGAGAGCGGCTTCCGGATCCTGTGCCTTTGCGAGATCGTGAATTTCGTCGGGCTACGTCGCAACCTGGGCCGCCAGCGTGCCGAGCAGCGCATCGGTGACCTTGTCGCGGCCATCGCAGCGGCATGCCCCGACATGCAGGTGACGCCGGCGGGACGTGCACTGGCAGAGATATCGTTCGACCGCGAAAGCGCGGAGCTCGCGGTCGAGGATATCGGTGAATTGCGGGACCGTCTCGCCCACACCGCCGAGTTCGCCGCCGGCCCCCATCCGCTTCAGCTTCGGTTCGGCCTGGCCGCAGCTCCCGAAGCGCAGTCTGACGAGCTTCGCCTGATCGAAGCGGCGGAAGCCGCGCTTGATGAAGCTCGCACTCAGGATCGCCTGGTCGTTCGCGACCTTTCTCTCGAGCATATCGCATTCGACCGTCTCACCATGATGCAGGAGCTTCCGCTTGCACTGGCGCGCGGGGAGATGTTCCTTCACTATCAACCCAAGGTCCATGTCCGGCGGCAAGAAGTGGCCAGTGCCGAGGCTTTGCTTCGTTGGCAGCACCCAAATCACGGATTGATCCTCCCCGGCGACTTCATCAGCGTGGCGGAAGAAGCCGGCGAGATAGGCGCGCTGACGCTCTGGACCTTGCATCGCGTGATCGAGGATCAGAAGCGGCTCGCGGCGGCGGGGTACGACATCCGTCTTTTCCTCAACATCTCGGGCATGCTGCTGGCCGATGTCGCCTTCGTCGCAAAGGCATGCGAGATCGTGTTGGGCAGCAACGCGAAGCTCGGCTTCGAAATCACCGAGACGGCGGTTATCCGCGATCCGGAAAGTGCTATCCGTCACCTCCAGGAATTCGCCGCAATTGGCGTGGAGCTGGCGATCGACGACTATGGTGCCGGACTTTCCTCGCTAGCCTATCTAAAGCAGCTCCCGGCGCGCGAACTGAAGATCGACAAGATGTTCGTGATGCAATTGACATCGAGCAATCGCGACCCGTTGATCGTTCGTTCCACCATCGACCTGGCGCATGCGCTCGAAATGGAAGTAACGGCCGAAGGTGTCGAGACGCCCTCCGCGCTGGCGCTTCTAAGCGTGATGGGGTGCGACATGGTCCAGGGCTTCCTGATTTCCCGACCAATGGGCATCGATGCCTTGGAAGCATTCCTCCAGCAGGATTCCCATCTGACCCGTGGAGTGAGCGGGCAATCCCCGTTCGTGCGGCCTGAAAGCTTCTGGAAACGGGCGTGACCCGCTGGGCCTTCAGGCTCCTCCTTATTGGCGTTTTCCTCTCGGCTCATCCGCTAGAGGCCGCTCCGGATGCTTCCAAGAAAGCCTCCATCCAGGCGACCATCACAGCCGCCAAGATGAGCATGGTTGCCGATCCAGACCAGGCATTGGCACGCGCCAAGGATTTGGAGCTGCTGGCGCGACAATTGGGCGATCGCCGTGAGCGGACCGTCGCTCTGGCCACGGCCCGGTGGCTGGCAGGGGAAGCCCAGCTCAGGCTGAACGCGGTGGATCGGGCCGGCCCTTTGCTGTCGGACGGTCTTCGGCTGTTGGAGGCTTCCAACGGCACGTCGAAGCTTCGTGGCGATTTGCTGATGAGCCAGGGCGCCTATTTTGCGGCTGCCGGTAGGGCGGCCCAGGCGCTCGCCAATTACCACGCCGCATACCGCATCTTTTCTGAGGCGGGCGAGCCGAGGAGCGCGGCCGTGGCATTGCAGAACATCGCAATCCTCTATTCAGTCACCAGCGACTTGGCGCGCGCCGAGCGATACTATGTCCAGGCGGCGAACACCTATCAGGGTGATCCGCTTCTCTCCCTCTCGCTTCGTAATAACCTCGGCGGCTTATTCTTGCGCGCAAACCGTTACGCAGAGGCGGAGGGGCAGTTCTTGCGGGCTCTCGCGTCTGCTCGCCAAATGCGGGACCCTGCCCTCGAATCCCGGATCCTCAGCAACTTGGCGCGTGCGCAGATAGATTTGCGAAAGTTCGACGCTGCGGAAAGGACGCTCGCGCGCGGCTTTTCGCTTCTGACGTCAGACGGCACATCAATGGCCCGGCGTCAGCTTCTGGCGAGCGCCGCGAGGCTTGCTGCCGATCGTGGCGACACCTCGGGCGCAGTCCGACTGATCAGCGAGGCGTTTGCCGGTCTTGACCTCTCGTCCACGACGGCGGACCTGTCGGTAGCGCACATATACGCGTACAAAATATTTAGCCGAGTTGGCCAATCCAGACTGGCGCTTGCGCATCTCGAGTCTCTGAAGCGGCTAGACGACGAAGCCGCCAAGGTCGCCACGACCACCAGTGCCGCGCTGATGGCCGCGAAGTTCGACTATCAGGGCCAGCAGCTGACCATCGAGCGGCTGACGACCGAGCAATTGCGCAAGACCGCGGAGTTCCAGCGGACCCTGTTCCTCAGCCTGGGCGGCGCCACCCTCGCGGTGATCGCCATGCTCAGCTGGGGGATCATCACGATTCGCCGCAGCCGCAACCGCGTCCGCAGCGCGAACGTGGTCCTCCACCACACCAACGCCGCGCTGGAAAAGGCGCTGGCGGCCAAGACCGAGTTCCTCGCCACCACCAGCCACGAGATCCGTACGCCGCTAAACGGTATCCTCGGCATGACGCAGGTGATCTTGTCCGACGCGAAGCTGTCGCCCGACATCCGGGATCGCCTCGGCGTCGTGCACGGCGCCGGCATGACCATGCGTGCCCTGGTCGACGACATCCTGGATGTCGCCAAGATGGAAACCGGCAACCTCACCATCGACCCCGCGCCGATGGACCTACGGGAGACGTTGCGCGAAGTGGCGTGCATGTGGGAGGCGCCGGCCCTCGCCAAGGGGCTTTCGTTCCATCTCGAGATCAGCCACGCCCCCGCCTGGATCGTGTGCGACGCCGGGCGGCTGCGCCAGATCGTCTTCAACCTCCTGTCCAACGCCGTGAAGTTCACCGCAAAGGGCGGCATCACCGTGCGCGCCGTGGCGGAGGGGGAGGACGGAGACCGGCACCTCAAGCTGGTGGTGGCCGACACCGGCATCGGCATCCCCCACGCGAAGCTGGAGGACATATTCGAGTCGTTCCGCCAGGTCGATGCGAGCACCACGCGCCGCTACGGCGGGACCGGGCTCGGGCTGACCATCAGCCGCAACCTCGCCGAGGCGATGGGCGGCGGCATCCGCGTGAAGAGCAGGGAAGGGTACGGGACCGAGTTCATCGTCGAGCTTCCGCTGGTTCCCGCAAGCGCGCCCGAACAGGCCAGCCCCCAGGCCGCCACCGGCCAGTGCATCCTCATCGTCGACCGCAACCCGATCGCGCGCAGCATGATCCGGACCTTGCTCGAGCCGCACGGCGCCACCTTGCAGTTCGCCGCCACCGCGGACGAGGCCGCCGCATTACTTCAGAACGTGCCGGTGGCGGCTCTCCTGGTCGAGGAGGCCACGCTGAGAGCCACGCGGGACGATCCCCTCGGCGCGGTCGCGGCGCTGGCTGGCGCTGCCAAGGGTGCGAGAGTGGTGGCGCTCTGGACCAAGTCGGACCCCGACATCCGCGAGGCGCTGCGGATCAGGGGCGCCGAGCGGATCATCCAAAAGCCCGTCGCCGGAAGCGACCTCATCGCGGCGCTCCTTCCGTCCGGCAGGGTGGAATTTACCGGCGATCGGCCCAGCGCGCTTGTCTCAAGTGCAATAGCGCAATAGCGCAGCTCAGATGATCGAAAAAAGGCCACGTCGTTGAACATCCTCCCGCGCTCTCTTCCCGCATGAACATCCTCTTCATCGAAGACGACCCCATGAACCGCAGGGTGGTCAAGGACATGCTCGACGTGGCGGGCGCCACGATGGCCGAAGCGAGCTGGGCCGAAGAAGGCCTGGCGATGATCGACTCGGATACGTTCGATGTGGTGCTGGTCGATTTGCGGATGCCGGGCGTGGATGGCTTCGAAACGATTCAGCGGATCCGCGCGCGCGGTGATGCCAAGGCGGAACTGCCGATCATCGTGGTGACCGC
The DNA here is from genome assembly GCF_021513175.1 of Sphingomonas sp. S2-65. Lineage (NCBI taxonomy): Bacteria > Pseudomonadati > Pseudomonadota > Alphaproteobacteria > Sphingomonadales > Sphingomonadaceae > Sphingomonas > Sphingomonas sp. S2-65. The sequence continues at coordinate 3,776,446 of NZ_CP090953.1, forward strand.
GGACACCGCGGTCGATCTGCGGGAGCGGTGCCTGGCCCTGGGCGCCGACGACCTCTTGTTCAAACCCGTCGCGATGGACGCTCTGTTCGACGCGATCGGCCGGGTCCTGGCGATCCGCGGCGGCGGAATGATCGTCTAAGGCGCGCGCGCCCGGCACTCTCTTCTTGAAACCGGAGGCGGGGCCTGTTACGTGCCCGGCCACGACGCCGCGAGCTTGGGTTCCGGCGGCCTCTTGCTATTGAACAAATCGGAGCTCTACGGCTTTATGCAAATCATCGTTCGCGACAACAATGTCGACCAGGCGCTGCGGGCGCTCAAGAAGAAGCTGCAGCGTGAGGGCGTCTATCGCGAGATGAAGCTCCGCCGTCACTACGAGAAGCCGAGCGAGAAGCGCGCTCGCGAGCGTGCTGCCGCCGTGCGCCGCGCCCGCAAGCTCGAGCGCAAGCGCGTGGAGCGTGACAGCGCACGGTAAGATCCTTGCGGTTGCCCGCTGAATCCGATCGGGATTGCGGGCTGGTGTGAAGCTAAGCGGCGGAACGCCGTGTCGAGGAATTGTTCGATGTCGGTGACCGCCGTTCCGCTCCAGCCCGTCAAGCGTGCTTACAAGATCTGGCTCTGGATCGGCATTCTGGCCGCCATCCTGCTGGCCGGCGGGCTCGCCTGGGTCGGAACCCGTGCCCAGGTCGCCGCCAGGGGCACCAACGAACAGTTTCTCGCATGGAACAAGGGACGCTCAGGCGTTCACACCACTGCATCCGGTCTTCAGTACCAGGTGTTGAAGGCGGGTTCGGGCCCGACGCCGAACGAGCAGGACGGCGTGTCGCTGACCATCCACGGCAACCTGCGCGACGGCAGCGAATTCCAGCCTTCTGCGCCGATGCGCTTCCAGCTTGGTCAGCCGATGATCCCTGGCTTCACCGAGGGTGTGAAGCTGATGCGCAAGGGTTCGCACTACCGTTTCTGGCTCCCGCCGCGCCTCGGCTATGGCGCGGAGCCGGGGGCTCAGGGTCCTGGCAGCGAATTGGCGGACAAGGTCCTGATCTTCGATGTCCAGATGAGCGACCTGGTGCCCGCTGCGGTCATCCAGCAGATGATGATGCAGCAGATGATGCAGCAGCAGCAGCAGGGTGGTCAGGGTGGCGCACCGGGCGGTCCGCCCCCGGCGATGCCCGGCCAGTAAGACCAGGGTTTCAGGAACGCCGGGAAGGCGTTCCTGACTTTAGCTGGCGCTCAGGATCCAGCGCCGGTCTGCCTCGAACCCCATCGCCGTGAGCTTGCCCGACCGATAGGCGCCGGTGTCGAGCGCGATCCGGTTCGGCAGTTCCTCCACGTCAGCGACGATGGTGTGGCCGTGCACCACCACCTTTTCGAAGGGGCCGGTCACGTCCAGAAATCCTTCTCGAATCCAGCGCAGGTCCTTGCTGTTCTGCCGGCTGAGCGGCTCGGTCGGCCGGATACCGGCATGCACGAACGCATAGTCCCCCAACACGATAAGGTCTTCGAAGCCCGACAGGAAGGCGACGTGTTCGGCCGGAACGCTCTGCTGGAACGCGGCTAGCAGGTCTGGATAATCCAGCTGGTCATACTGTTCCTCGGTCATGCCATAGCTGAGGATGGTCTCGCGCCCCCCGATCTTGGTGAAGAAGCGCAAGCTCTTCTCGTCGCCCGCTGCCGCGGTGAGGAACACTTCCTCGTGATTGCCCAGTAGAAGCCGGGTGGCGCCCTCCGCGCGCTCGCGCTGGAACCGCGACAGCCGGTCGATCACCTGCGCCGATTGCGGCCCGCGATCGATCAGATCGCCCAGGAAGATGATGGTAGTGTTGGCCGGATCGCGGCGGGCATCGTCATGCTCGATCGTCGCGATAAGCTGTTCGAGCAGATCCAGCCGGCCGTGGATATCGCCCACGGCGTAGACGCGCTCACCCTCGGGGAGCGATGCTTGCGGCGCTTTGCTGGCGCGCGGCCGTCGGGAAAACAGGTTCTTCAGCATCTGGACAGGCCCGGTTCTGCTCGTTCGGCAAGCGGGCCTGCGTGACACGAGCAGGAGTACACAAAAGAAAAGTGGCGGCCGTTAGGCCGCCACTCGTAACTCTCAGACGGTACCGAAAGCTTAGTTGCTGTCGGAATCGTCGTCGTTGTCAGCCAGGACAACCGCACCGCCGACGATGGCGACGGTAGCGATCACGCCGATGATGGCTGCAGAAGCGATATCGCTTTCCTTGTCACCCGCGGTCGACGCGCGCGAAAGCGAAAGCTTGGCAGCCGGAGCCGCCATGACAGGTGCGGTTGCCAGGGTGGCGACGGCAGCTGCCGCGAGAAGCTTAGTGAACATAAAAATACTCCCTCTTCGAGCTCCGGTGCTCTCGTTCAGCGCGCCTATGACATAGGTCGCCCAAAACGACAACACCTCCATTTCCCGAACCCGGCGCGATTATGGTCGCCGTGGCCCGGATGCAACACTGGTCCGGTATATCCGTACTCTTGCCCGCAAAACCGACCCGTGGTGCGTGCGCGTCAGGTCCATAACGCGGCGTAGCACTAGCGCCAAGACACTTAACAACACGTCGATGCCATCGCACCGCTGGCCGTCGAGGCTCAAATTGTCATGGCGCGACGATTCGCCGGAGTGGTAGGGACCTCTGCATGCACCCTATCGCTGCCGCAGCCGGCTCGTTCTTCGCCCTCCTTTCTCTTGAGGGAGCTGCGTCCGCAGACCAGCGGGCGCCCGAATCCGCCGCCATGTTCGAAGAGATTCGGCAGGCGGACATGGCGCTCGCGACGATCGGCTGGCGCCTGGCGTCGAACAACGTGGCGCTGTGCGACCGGCAGGAGCCTGGTCTGGGAATGCAGATCCACACCTTGGATCAGTTCGAAAGCAGCTCCCGCAAGGGTGCCGAGTCCCACTTCGGCTTCGCCACACCGGTCGCGGTGGAGGGAGTCGTGCCGAACAGTCCGGCCGATCGGGCGGGCCTTCGCGCGGACGATTCGCTGGTCCGGGTCGGCAGCGTTGCCGTCTCCCAGGTTGCCGGAAAACCGGGCAGCACCGACCGTCTGGTTGCCGCGCAGCTTGCCCTCGCGGCGCTGCCGATCGACACTCCGATCGTCGTGGAGGCAGTGCGGGCGGGCAAGCCGGTGCGCGTCACTGTCAATCCGGTGCCGATCTGCAAATCCCGGTTCGAGCTTCGACTGGCCAGTGATTTCCGGGCTTCGGCCGATGGTTCGATGGTTCAGATCAGCTCGGCATTTCTGGACACCTATTCGCGGGAGCAGGTCGCGGCTGCCGTCGCGCATGAGCTGTCGCATAATATCCTGCACCATCGCGACCGGCTGGACGCGCGCGGCGTCAACTTCGGCATGCTTTCGGGCTTCGGCGGCAGCGTGAAGTATTTCCGGCAGACCGAGATCCAGGCCGACTTGCTGTCGGTCTATCTGCTCGCGAACGCCGGCTATGATCCCAACGTATCCATCGCCTTCTGGAAAGCATTCGGGCCCAGCAAGGCCGGCGGCATCTTCCGGACCCGCTCACATCCGCATTGGCGCGACCGGGTGAGGACCTTGTTGGCGGAGATCGGAAAGATCGCGGCGCACCCCGAGCGGCCGATTGTACCCGGCCTGATAGCGCAGCGGGATCAGCCGCTGGACGGGGACTGGCAGTCCCTGCTGATCCGCCAGTAATCCCGGATCAGCCGACAAGTCTCAGCGGTTCCGCCGGCAGCGATCGCGGCTGATCCTGCCAAATACCTCGCGTGTCATAGACCAGTTTGTCGGCACGCTCGTCGAGCGGGATCGATCGGAACACGTCGTGGTCCACCAGCACGATCAGGATGTCGCACGCTTCCAGCGCCGAATCGACGTCGATCAGGCACGCGCCGCTGCCGGCGAACGCGTCGGGCAGCGCCGCGGCATAGGGCTCGACGATGGCGATTCGATCGCCGAAGCGATGGGCGAGTTCGCGGGCGACCTTCAGCGCCGGGCTCTCCCGGAAATCGTCGATATTGGCTTTGAACGCCAACCCCAGGCACCCGACCTTCGCACCCGGATGCGCGGCGATCATCGACGATGCCGTGTCGACGACATGCAGGATCTTGCCGTCATTCACTTCGCGGGCGGTGCGGATCAGGGGCGTACGCTCCGGGGCGGCGCTCACCAGGAACCACGGGTCCACGGCGATGCAGTGCCCGCCCACCCCAGGCCCGGGTGACAGGATGTTGACGCGCGGGTGCCGATTGGCGAGGCGGATCACTTCCCAGACATCGACCCCCATCTTCTCCGCGATCATCGACAGCTCATTGGCAAAGGCGATGTTCACGTCGCGAAAAGCGTTCTCGCTAAGCTTGGTCATCTCCGCTGCCTTGGCCGATGTGGTGACGCACGCACCGCGCACGAACCGGCGATAGAATTGCAACGCCTTGCGCGCGCAACGCGGGGTGACGCCGCCGATCACTCGGTCGTTGTCGATCAGTTCCACCAGGATACGCCCGGGAAGCACGCGCTCGGGGCAATAGGCGATCGCGACATCCGCACTGCCGGCGCAGTGGCCGGGAATCTTCAGGTCGGGCCGGAGTTGCCCGAGAAGCGCGGCGACCTGTTCGGTCGTTCCTACCGGTGACGTGGACTCCAGGACCACCACGTCGCCTGTCTTGAGCACGGTCGCGATGGCCGTTGCCGCCTTCAGCACATAGCCAATGTCGGGCGTATGATCGTCGCGAAACGGAGTGGGGACGGCGATCACGAACACCTCCGCGGGCTCGATATCAAGCGAGGCGCGCAGATTGCCGCGCGCAACCACGCCCGACACCAGGCCGTCCAGGTCGATCTCCTCGATATGCACCTTGCCCGAATTTACCGTGTCGACGACATGCTGGTGCACGTCCACGCCGACAACCTGTGCGCCCGTGCGGGCGATAACCGCAGCGGTGGGCAGGCCGATATAGCCGAGCCCCAGAACGCAGACCTTCAGTTCAGAGCCCGAAACCATGTGCGACGATCCCCGCGATACGCTGTGCGGCATGGCCGTCGCCGAAGGGATTATGGGCGCGGGCCATGGCCGAATAGCTATCGGGTACGTCGAGGAGGGTTGAGATTTCGGAAACGATGCGCTCGGGATCGGTGCCGACGAGCTTTGCGGTGCCCGCCGCTACGCCCTCGGGCCGCTCGGTCGTCTCCCGCATGACCAGCACTGGCTTGCCGAGTGCGGGCGCTTCTTCCTGCACGCCCCCAGAGTCGGACAGGACGATGTGTGCCATGCCGAGTGCGCGGATGAAATGCGGGTAGTCGAGCGGGTCGATGCGCGCGATGTTGGGCTGGTGGCCCAGCACATCGTCCATGACCGACACGACATTGGGGTTGGGGTGCATTGGAAACAGAATGGCCATGTCGGGCCGCTGCGCGATCCGGCCGAGCGCCTGGGCGATTCCGGCCATGCCGTCGCCGAAATTCTCGCGCCGATGCGTCGTGACCAGCACGATCCGCTTGCCGGCGAAGCGGGCTGCGATCGGATCGAGCCCGGCGGCCAACGAAGGATCGGCTTCGATCTGGGCGCGCGTGATATGCAGGGCGTCGATCACCGTGTTGCCGGTGACGTGCACCGTGGCGGCTACGACATTTTCTCGCAGCAGCGCGTCCGCCGCGGTCTGAGTGGGGGCGAAATGTTGGTCGGCGATCGTCGCGACGATGCGGCGATTCACTTCCTCGGGCCAGGGCTGGTAGATGTCTCCGGAGCGCAGCCCGGCTTCGACATGCCCGACGTTGACCTTGCGATAATAGGCCGCGAGCGCGCCGACCATCGCCGTCGCGGTGTCTCCCTGGACGATTACTCGATCCGGCTTCTCGGCATCCAGGACCCGCCCCAGGCCCGTCAGCAGCCGCGCGCTGAGCTCGTCCAGCGACTGTCCGGGAGTCATGATGTCCAGGTCGATGTCGGGCGTCAGACCGGCAATTGACAGCACTTGGTCCAGCAGTCCGCGATGCTGGGCGGTGACGCAGGTCCGCACCTCCATGCCGCCATGGGCCTGGAGCGTGCGGATCACCGGAAACAGTTTGATCGCCTCGGGACGTGTGCCGAAGACGAAAAGTACCTTGGATTTCGCCATTTTCCCGTCCTAATCGATCAAGCTTAAAACGGGGTAAGGGCGCTCAGCTGGCCATCCGCAGATTGCGTGCGAAGGTCAGCGAGCGGGTCTGCAGCGTTCCGTCGAAATATTCGATTGTCCGCGTAAGCCCCTCGCGCAGCTGGATTTTCGGCTCCCAGTTCAGCAGCTTCTTGGCCTGGGTGATGTCGGGCTTGCGCTGCCGCGGATCGTCGGCAGGCAATGGCTTGTGGATGATCTCGACGCTCGACCCGACCAGCTCTCGAACCAGCTCTGCCAGCTCCAGCATCGTAAATTCGCCCGGATTTCCGAGGTTTACGGGGCCGATAACGTCCGCGGGCGTGTCCATCATCGCGATGATACCGTCAACAAGATCGTCTACATAGCAGAACGACCGAGTCTGGCTCCCATCCCCATAGATCGTAATTGGCTCGCCCGTCAGCGCCTGGACAATGAAGTTCGAAACTACCCGCCCATCCCCCGGATGCATCCGGGGACCATAGGTGTTGAAGATGCGAATGACCTTGGTCTGCAAGGCATGCTGGCGATGATAATCGAAGAACAGCGTCTCGGCACAGCGTTTGCCCTCGTCATAGCACGAACGCGGCCCGATCGGGTTGACGTTGCCCCAATAGCTTTCAGGCTGCGGGTGGACCGCAGGGTCGCCATAAACCTCGCTGGTCGACGCTTGCAGGATCGGCGCCTTCACGCGCTTGGCCAGGCCGAGCATGTTGATCGCGCCCATCACGCTGGTCTTCGTCGTCTGAACGGGATCCGCCTGATAGTGGATCGGCGAGGCAGGGCAGGCGAGATTGAAGATGCGGTCGACCTCGACATAGAGCGGGAAGTTCACGTCGTGCCGCAGCAATTCGAATTTGGGAGAGCCCAGAAGGTGCTCGATATTCTCCCGCCGGCCTGTGTAGAAGTTGTCGACGCAAAGCACCTCGCAGCCCCGCATCAGCAGCCGGCTGCACAAGTGCGATCCGATGAAGCCGGCGCCGCCGGTCACCAGAATGCGTTTGGGCTCCGTCAGACTCATAGCACCCCCTTTTATTTTCATGCTGTGTTGGAGCCGTAACGTTGTCGCTGCGTTTTTTCTCCGTCCGCTTCTACATTCCTGAAGAAGCTGCCACCGAGGGTTGACCAGTCTGCGTCTTTGCGGAAGGCGGTGGCTCACACCTGAGGGGTTTCACGTGTCTCGGAGAAATTGATGTTCAAGCCGTTGCGAAAGGCCGTGTTTCCTGTCGGTGGTCTCGGCACCCGGTTCCTTCCTGCAACGAAGGCGATGCCGAAGGAGATGCTACCCGTCGTCGATCGCCCGTTGATACAATATGCCGTTGAGGAGGCTATGGAGGCGGGCATCCAACAGATGATCTTCGTCACCGGCCGGGGTAAGCACGCGATCGAAGATCACTTCGACATTGCGTTCGAGCTCGAAGCCACCATGAACGAGCGCGGCAAGTCGCTTGATGTGCTCGATGCTACCAAATTGAAGCCGGGCGCGATTGCCTATGTTCGCCAGCAGGAACCGATGGGCCTCGGGCATGCGGTCTGGTGTGCGAGAGACATCGTTGGCGACGAGCCGTTTGCGGTGCTGCTTGCCGATGATTTCATGCTCGGCAAGCCGGGCTGCCTGAAGCAGATGGTGGACGCATATAACCGCGTCGGCGGTAATCTGCTGTGCGCCGAGATCGTACCGGACGACCAGACGCATCGGTATGGCATCATCACGCCAGGCGAGCAGGACGGCACCCTCACGGAGGTCCGGGGCCTTGTCGAGAAGCCGAAGCCCGGTACCGCGCCTTCGAACCTGTCCGTGATCGGGCGCTACATCCTTCAGCCAGAGGTGATGCAAGTGCTCGACGGGCAGGAGGCGGGTGCTGGTGGTGAAATCCAGCTGACCGATGCCATGGCTCGCATGATCGGAAACCAGCCGTTCCATGGCGTAACCTACCAAGGCAAACGGTACGACTGCGGCGACAAGGCCGGCTTCATTCAAGCCAATATTGCGGTTGCGCTGGAGCGCGAGGACATCGCTCCCTCCGTTCGCTCCTTCCTCGACACTATTCGTTGATCGCGCGTCGCGCGCGCAGGATTCTGCAATCAGGCGCGCACGACTTTGTCACTGACGACGCCAGCTTTTGCGCAGGCATTTCGCGTATCGATCACTAGCTTGGCCGACGCGGCGAGCTCGCGATAATCGATGCCGTCGTGATCGGTCGCGATCAGTACGGCATCGTATCGCGCGATCACGTCAGCATCCCAGGCGATCCCCTCGCGATAGTTCAACGTCGGATGCTCGCGCGTTCCATTGATCTGCGGCACATACGGATCGTGGAAATCGGCAACCGCCCCACGCGCCTCGATCATTTCCATAAGGCGCAGTGCCGGACTCTCGCGAATATCGTCGACGTTCTTCTTGTACGCGACACCCAGCACCAACACGCGAGCGTTTCGCAAGCCTCTGCCAAAACGCGCGTCGAGCGTATCAGCCATTACGCGGATCACATGAGCGGGCATGTCGGCATTGATCTGGCCGGCTAATTCGATGAAGCGCGTATGCTGGTTGTACTCACGCGCCTTCCAGGTCAGATAAAACGGGTCGATGGGGATGCAATGGCCCCCCAAACCTGGCCCGGGATAAAACGGCATAAAGCCGAACGGCTTGGATTTGGCTGCGTCGATCACTTCCCAGACATCAATGTTCATCGCAGTGAAGATGAGTTTCAATTCGTTGACGAGCGCTATGTTGACCGCTCGGAATACGTTTTCGGTTATTTTTACTGCCTCCGCTGTCGCCGCCGACGACACGGAGATCGTCTTAGGGACTATGCGGCGATACACCGCTGAAGCCAGTCCGGCGGACACCGCGTCGTCTGCACCAACGACTTTGGGGATTTGTGTGGTCGAGTATGTCGGATTGCCGGGATCTTCTCGTTCGGGCGAGTAGGCGAGAAAGAAATCTGATCCGGCCTTCAGTCCCTTCGCTTCGAGGATCGGCTGCATGACATCGCGCGTCGTCCCGGGGTAAGTTGTGGACTCCAGGATGATCAGCTGTCCTTTGCGGAGCGTCTTGGCAATCGCGGTAGTCGTCGCCTCGACATATCTAAGGTCGGGTTCAAGATGGCGCGTCAGCGGAGTGGGTACGCAGATCAGCACGACGTCCGCTTCGGCCAGTCGGCTGAGATCCAAGGTCGCTTCTAGCTTCAGCGCCTTCACCAAAGGTGCAATACGCCCGCTGTCGATGTGCTTGATGTAGCTGCTACCGGCGGAAAGCGCTTCGACTTTGGCGTCGTCGAGATCGAAGGCCAGCACAGAGCAATCAGCTTCGCAGAAGGCTACTGCAAGCGGCAGGCCGACATAGCCCATGCCGACCACCCCGATCTTTGCTGTCCCGGTCTCAATGCGCGCCTGAAGCTTCAGGCCATGGGCCGGCCATTCGATGCTCATGTAAGTTCCCGTCGGTATGAATCACAGCGCAACTGCGTTCATCACTCATCAGGGGTTTCAAGATCGATAATGATCCAGATACCATCGCACGAACGCGGGCACGCCAGCACTCGGGGGCGTGGTCGGGATTGTGCCGGTCAGGCGCTTCAGCAAGACCGATGAAGCCTCCGTAGCCGGCACGTCGCCTTGCTGCATAGGCAGGAAGTTCTTTATAGCGGTCTTGCCGAGCGCTCTTTCGAGCTCACCGATATAGTCCATAAGTTGGGTTGGCGTGCCGGCACCGATGTTCACGGTGCGAAAGGGCGCAACTGGCGAGAGGCTGTCGCCCTCGACGGCAGTCTTGCCCGGGACGGCGGTGGTGAGCGCCACGATGGCATCTGCCTTCCCCAGGGCCCGTAAACTGTGAAAAAGCGGAAGAAGGTCATCGGCGTGCCGAACAAATGGCTGTAGCTGTGTCCGATCAGTTCGGTCGCACCCTTGGTGGCTGCATAGAGGCTCAGCGGCGTCTGGGTGCGCTGCGTTTCCTCGAACGGCATCTGCGCGTTCGCGCCATAGACCGAGCTTGTAGGCGCAGCGAGGAAGTGGCGAACCGGATGGTGTCGAGCAAGCTCCAGCAGGTTGAAGGTGCCGATCACGTTGGAGCCGATGTACCTGCGGGGTTCTTCAATCGAGTAGCGAACCCCCGCTTGCGCGGCCAAATGTATGACCACGTCCGGTTTGAACTCCATCCATGCCTGTTCCAGCGCGGACATGTCCTCGATCGATATTCGCGCAAGTGAGAAGCGGGGCTTTTCGCCGAGAATGGCCGTGCGTCCTTCCTTCAGCGAAACATCGTAATACGCGCTCAAGTTGTCGATCCCGAGCACTGTTGCGCCTTGGTTCAGCAGGCGTAAACACGTATGAAAGCCGATGAAGCCAGCCGAGCCGGTCACCAGGATGCGCGGAGCAGGATCAGTCATGGGTCGCTCTGGTGGCTGAACGTTCCGATCAAGTCCAGCGCTACCGGGCGCCGCACGAGGGGCAGCCGGGATCCTTCGGCAGGGTCAGCGTTCGAAATCGCAAGCCAAGCGCATCGACGAGCAGCAGCTTGCCCGCGCTGTCCTCGCCGAATGGGAAGATCGCACGGACCGCCTCTAAAGCCGCGAGGCTGCCCATGATGCCGGTCAATGCCCCGAGTACGCCCTGTTCGGCGCAGGTTACCTCCTCACGTTCCGGATCTGCGCCTACAAAGCATCGGTAGCAGGGCTTATCAGTTTCCCAGCCCCGGAATACGCCGAGCTGCCCCTCGAACTCTGCTACCGCTGCAGAGACCAGCGGCACGCGCTTGCTCAGGGTCGCATCGGCAACGGCAAGCCGGGTCAGGAAATTGTCTGACCCGTCCAAAACGACGTCGGCGGAAGCGACAAAGGCGGAGGCGCTGCTGGCGCTGATCCTCTCGTTGACGGTGCATACTTCCACACCGGGGTTGAGCCGACGGACGGCATCCGCCGCGGCGTCGACTTTTGCAAGACCGATGTCGGACGTTCCGAAGAGCGTCTGACGCTGCAGGTTGGACAGTTCGACATGGTCGTCGTCAACGATCGTCAGCCTGCCGACTCCCGCTGTCGCGAGGTACTGGATGGCTGGAGAGCCGATACCGCCGGCGCCGATCACCAGAACGTGCGAACGCCGCAGCTTCAGCTGGCCGACGCCGCCGATGTCGCGAAGTACGATATGCCGCGCATACCGCTCCAGTTCGGCAGCGTCGAGGTTCACGTGGGCCAAGTGAAGGTGAGAGTGGTCCGATACCATTGCTCCTGCAGGCCGGTGCGGGGGAGAAGGTTGTTGCGTGCAAACCCTGCCACCAACGCGGCCGCATATTGCTCGACGGTCGCGCAGCCGATTGCGCGCGGGACCGTGGTGCGGATGCCGCCAGCCTGATCTACGAGTACCGCGACATCGACGGTCATAGAGCCGCCCTGAGGCATCGGGCACTTTCGTCCTATCGCTTCACGCTGAACGAAGCTGTTCATCTCTGGCGTGATCTGTGGCGCAGTCTTGTACGGGAGCGGTGCCAGCATGTTCCACTGCAGCGCGAGGGCCTGGACCCCTGCAATAAGGGCAGAAGCCGCGCTCATGTCCCGGTCGATCCGAAGCCGCCACTGCCCCTCGCGGTCTCATCCAACTCGGCGACTTCAACCAAGTGGGCGAGTTGGACGGGCGCGGGTACAAGCTGCGCGATCCTGTCCCCGCGCGTGATCGCAAAGTCTTCGCTGCCGAGATTAGCCAGGATCACCTTCAGCTCGCCGCGATAGTCGCTGTCGATCGTACCCGGCGTGTTGAGACAGGTAATGCCATGCTTTAGCGCCAGGCCCGATCGAGGGCGGACCTGCACCTCATATCCTACTGGGATCGCCATCGCGAACCCGGTCGGCACAGCGTAGCGTGCGCCGGGTCGAAGCATCAGGCTTTCCGCCGAAACGACATCCATCCCGGCAGATCCAGGCGTGGCATAGGAAGGAACGGGCAAGTCTTTCCCGTTGGGCAGGCGGAGTATCGCGATCCGGATCGGAGAGAGCATGTCAGCCTTTCTTCAGCATCGCGGCTGCAAGTCGCTCCGTCGCTGCCAGCACTTCGGGATCGTTCAGCAAATCGTGTCCACGACCGGGGAGAATACGATAGTCAGTGGCAACACCGCGTAGCGCCAAAGCCTCGGCATAGGCGCGAGAAACGGCGATGGGGGTAACCGCGTCATCGGCGCCCACCAGAACCGCGGCGCGAAGGCTGGGCAGGATACCGCCGGCGGTTTGGAGTGGGTCAAGACCTTCACGGCCTGAGCCTACGTCTTGTGTTTGTTTCACACGCTGGCGCCACTCGCCGAGTGTGCAAGGGCAGCCCACCAGGACCATGCCGTCGATAAGCGCTGGGCGGATGCCGGCGAGATTCGCGGCAATGGCTGCGCCGCCGGCATCGCCGACCACGATCGTTCGGGCTCGAGGATATCGCACACGCAGGGCGGTTATCGTGTCGCCGACTGAGGCTAGATGGTCGCGGGTGCGGTCGTCTCCCGCGCCGGTGCCGTGACCGTCTGGAGGAGAACGATGATCGGTATCACCTGAGCGCACGAGGGCGACAGCCGCCGCGCCTGGGATGGTGCGCGCGGCACTGCGGGCGAAGCCGTGATGATCCGGCGCATCCTCGCCCTGCAGCACGACGATCAGGGTTTGCACGTCCGACCCACGCTTCGGGCCATATGTTTCCGCTTGGAGCCTGCCGTTCATCGTCGGTGTCGAGGTGGCGCAGCCCGTCAGGAGCAGCGGTAGCAGGGCGAGCCTAAAGCGCATGGGCGATCCGCTCGGCCAGCCTGCGGGCGACCCGGTCCTTGGGCATCTTCTCCCAATCTTCGACTCCGTCGGCAGTGACGAGATGGACGGTGTTATCGGCGCCGCCCATCACGTCGCCCGACACGTCATTGGCAACGATCCAGTCGGCACCCTTGAGCAGGCGCTTGGCGGTGGCGTGCTCGACGACCTTTTCGGTTTCCGCGGCGAAGCCCACCACCAGCCTGGGGCGGTGAGGGCTGGCGGAGAGCAGGGCGAGGATGTCAGGGTTTTCGCTAAGCTGGAGGGTGGAGGGCGCTTCGCCTTTCTTCAGCTTCTGCTCGGCGGCCTCGACGTGCCAGTCCCCTACCGCGGCGACCATTATGGCGGCGTCGGCCGGGAGTGCGGCGGCGACGGCATTGGCCATTTCGCGGGCGGTCTCGACATCTACGCGCGTGACGCCAGAGGGCGTCGGGGCAGTTACGGGGCCGCTAACGAGGGTGACGCGGGCACCTAGTTGAGCGAGGGCGGCGGCGATGGCGAAGCCCTGTTTGCCCGAGGAGCGGTTGGCGATGTAGCGCACCGGGTCGATCGGCTCGTGGGTAGGGCCGGCGGTGACCAGTATATGGCGGCCGCTGAGCATCTGGTTGACGCCAAAACATGTTTGGACGTGATCAAGTAGCGCGGCCGGTTCGGGCAGGCGGCCCGGGCCGTACTCGCCGCAAGCCATTGGACCTTCGTCGGGTTCGATGATCGTTACGCCATCGGAACGAAGCTGGGCGACGTTGCGCCGAGTGGCGGGATGCTGCCACATGCGGACGTTCATCGCGGGCGCGGCCATCACCGGCTTGTCGGTGGCGAGCAACAGCGTCGTGGCGAGATCGTCGGCGATGCCGGCGGCCATCTTGGCCAGCAGGTCTGCGGTGGCAGGGGCGACCACGACCAGGTCGGCCTCGCGGCTGAGCTGGATATGGCCCATTTCCGTCTCGTCCTTCAGGTCCCACAGCGTCGTGTAGACCTGGTTCTCGGACAAAGCGGCGAGCGTCATCGGCGTGACGAAATGCTGCGCACCCTCGGTCAGCACGCACTTCACCGAAATGCCCGCCTTGCGGCACAGGCGAACGAACTCGCACGCCTTATAGGCAGCGATGCCGCCGCCGACGATCAGCAGGATCCGCTTCATCGCGTCACCCTTGTCACCGTTATGCGGCGTTTGTCGAGCGCCCGCGCCACCAGGTCGCGCAAGCCATCGGGTACGAATACCAGCCCGACGAGGAAGAGCGGGGCGACGATCAGCGCCCAATAGAAGTTCTCGGGGCGGGCGAAGACGCCGATCAGAGCGCCGTAGGCGATCAGCACCACCAGAAAGCGGTGTCCCAGCGGATCGGCCCAGCTCGCCCAGCCGAACAATATCAGACCGACCAGCAGGGCACCGCCCCAGAGCGGCAGGAATTGAAGCACGGTCGAGAGCGTCACCGCCTTCACGAAGAAGCCGGCGCCGAGCAACCCCGTCCAGCCGGGCAAGATCGCGTCGAGCGGACTGGTGGCGCCCATGACGGCATGGGCATGCGCCGCAAGCGCCAGGCCGAACAAGAGCAGTGCGGCAACCCAGCCGCGTGCCTCCGCCCGTGCGCCGTCGCGCCAGGCGAGTGCCGCCATTACCACGACGTACAGCGCCGCGGTCTCGCGGATCAGCATGGCGGCGAGGGCGAGCGCGACGGCCTCCATCCAACGCCCCGGCCTGCGGAGGGCAAGCGACAAGGCGATCAGCAGCCCAGCCCACAGATCATGGAGCGCCCACAGAGCCGGCTGGAGCAAGGCCAGCATCGAACCGAGCAGCAGGACGCTGGCGGCGGCGCGTGGCGCCCAGCCGGGCAGCACCTCGCCCAGGCGTAGCCCCCAGGCGGCCGCGGTGACCGCGGCGAGCAGCACGAGCAACAGGGAAGGGCCCCAATCGGGCAACGCGGCCTGGACGGTGGCCAGCGCGGGCATCCGCACGGTCACGAACGGCCGCAGCGGATAGCGACCGGCCCGCATCGCGTCCGTGGCGACGGTGTAATAGTCACCCGCGTCGCTGCGGACGCCGGCGACGATCTTTTCATACAGCACCACATCGGAGTCGTGCGCCGGTGCCTCGTCTGCCGAGCTGGTTGGCTCGCCGGTGGCGCTCATGCCCGCCGAAGGAGGCTGTGCCGCGAACAATGCGCTGAGACACAGAAGCAGCAGCACTGGCAGCAAGGCGAGGCCGATCCGCGCCCGGGAGCGAGAAAGTGCCGCGAAACGCGTAGGGCCGGCGAGCCATCGGGATGCAGTGCGAGCCATGCTGGGGCGCAACTACACGCGGTGCGAAGGGGGTGTCGAGCCTTAGCTGGACGCGAGGAAGGGAGAGCGGAAGAAGGAGGTCCAGGATGCCACCGGGCAGGGGCGTGCCGAGGCCGTCGTGTCAGGCGACGCGGATCTCGTGCAGGAAGCTGGCGGCTTCCGCCCGGAGCGCCTCGGCCTGACGCGAAATGTCGGCCACGGTGTCGTTCATCGCACGCGCCAGGTTGCCGGTGGCGTGGGCGCCGCTCGCCAGCTCCTCCGCCCGGTCGCGGACGTCGTCGACATGGCTCGCCACCAAACCGGTTTCCCGCCCGATCTCGATCGTGGCCTGCCGCTGCTGCGTGATCGAGCCTGCGATGAACGACGCGATCTCCGCCACGGCGTCGATCTTTTCGGCAGTTTCCGCCATACGTCCGGAAGCGCCTCCGATCTGGCCGATGATGGTGCCGGTCTGGCTGCGCACGTCCGCGGTCGCGCCGGTCGTGCGGTTCGCCAGCGCCTTGATCTCGCCCGCGACCACCGCGAACCCTCTGCCCACCTCGCCCGCTCGCGCGGCTTCGATGGTCGCATTCAGCGCAAGCAGCTTGGTCTGGCTCGCCACGCCGTCGACCAGTTCGATCACGTTGTCGATCTTCGCGGCTTCGCTGCAGATCGCGTCCATGCTGCGCGCGCTCATGCTCGCAAGCTGGCGCGCGGCTTCGCTGAGGACGGCGTGGCCGTCGACTTGAGTCGAGATTTCGCTGACGGTGTGGCCCAGTTCGTCGGCGGCGGTCGCGACAATCATGGCAGAGGCCGAGGCGGCGGTCGCTCGCTGGGCGACGTCGGCGGCTGCGCCGGCGCTCCTTTGCCCGACCGAGGCAAGTTGCGCGGCCGACTGGTCCAACTCCGCGACTGCCTTGGACAGCAGGGTCACGGCGGCGGCCACATTCGTTTCGAAGTGCTCGCCAAGCGCGAGCAGCGAGCTGCGCTTGAGCTGTTCCGCGCGGTGCGCCGCGGCGACATGCTGTTCGGCCTCGAGCGCGCGGGCCTCGGCAGCGAGCCTCGCTTGCGCCTCTGCCGATTCGCGCGCGATTTGGAGCCTGGCGGCCTCGCTCTCGGCGAGACGGCTGACGGCGGTCTGGGCTTCGGCGAACACGCCGGACTGATCGACGGCAGCCTTTGCGAGGATGCTGTAGAAGATGAAGATGAGGGGCAGGCTGACGACGGCGCCCCCGAGGGTGATCGGCATGGAGGTGATGGCCAGGGAAAGCGCGATCGGCGTGCTGAAGCCGGCAAAGCCCGCAGGTAGATTGATGTACATGATGAGGCCGACGGCCATCAGCGCCATCTGAACCTCTATTACGACGAAGATGAGGTCCTTGCCGGCATAGAAGGTGACGGCCACGCCGAGCAGTGCCCATCCGGACCCCACCAGCAAGGCGAGAAGGACGTGGCGTTTCGCGGCCTGGGTCGAGTCGTTCCCGGCACTGTTCGCGGGGATTGCGTGCCAGCCCCACACTGCGGCACCAATGACCAGTGCCGCGCTCGCGAGGGCAAAAGGCTTGTGCGCGACGTGCCAGAAGGCGGCGACCGCCACTGCGACGAAGAAGACGGCGAGGGGCAAGAGCGCCCGGAAGCTGCGCGTGGTCGCATCGAGACGGCGCGCGAAGACGATGCGGGAAGTCGCATCCGCAGGTGCGCTCACCTGCAGCAACTCGCCGATATAGCCGGTTAGGGCGCCTCCACCCTTGATCAGGATCCTATTACCGTATCGCACAAGCCTGCCCGCTGACCAATCAAGTCCTTCGATACGCAGAGAATAGTTAATGGCGCCTTCGTGTTGCCCCATCTGCGGCGGGTGCCGAGCGTGGCTCCCACCTTGCTAATGCGAGTGACTCGCATCCGGGCACGGCGGGGCAGCATGTCCAGATCGTCGGCGATCATCCGCGGCGGCTGATCTTCGGCGAATATTATGCGTTCGACGCGGCCGGGCACTTCAAGGGCACGGCCGGGCTGGCCGATGGGGCGCTGGGGCAGCAGGCGGCGGCGTCGAACTACAAGCTGCATTTCGGCAATTTCGGCGGACTGCCGGTGAAGATCGCCTATGCGCTGTTCGGGCTGGCGCTGAGCGTGGTCTGCGCGACGGGCGTGTATATCTGGCTGGGCAAGCGGCGGCGGCGGGGCTTGCACGAGCCTCGGCTGCGGGCGGCATGGAGCGGCGTGATCTGGGGAGCGCCGGGCGCACTGCTGGTGACCCTGGCGGCCCGCTTCGTGCTCGGCAACGGAGCGCCGTTCATCGCGCTGTTCTGGGGCTGCCTGGCAGCGGCGATCGTCTTCGGCGTGGCCCGCGTCAGCTTTGGCCGGGGCAAGCGGCTGGTGCCGGCCGTCAGCTGAGGGTGACGAGCAAGGTTCCCGCAATGCCTGCCGCTGCTGCCGCACCGGCCACCACGGCATAGCGCCAGCCACCGCCGACGCGCACGACTTCGATCTCGCGGAGCGGTAGCGCGGGCGGGGCGCCGCCGGGGGTGGGATAGCGCAGTTCGATGTTGCGGATCAGCTGGGGCAGGCGGGCGACGGTGCGCAGATCCTCGATCAAGCGGTCGGCGATCTTCGCCTCGGGCCCGAGCTCGGTGCGGATCCATTCGCGCACGAAAGGCGCGGAGGTTTCCCACAGGTTGATCTCCGGATCGAGGCCGCGCGCGACGCCTTCGACCATCACCATTGTCTTTTGCAACAGCAGCAGATGCGGTTGGGTCTGCATGTCGAAGTCGCGGGTGATATTGAACAGGCCGTCCAGCATCGCGCCGACCGACATGTCCTTGACGGGCATGCCGCGCATCGGCTCGCCCACCGCCCGAAGCGCAGTGGCGAACTCGGCGACATTGTGGTGGGCAGGGACGTAGCCCGCCTCGAAATGGATCTCGGCGACGCGCTTATAGTTGCCGGTGATCAGGCCGTAGAGGATCTCGGCGAGCCAGACGCGGGCGCGGCGATCGATCCGGCCCATGATGCCGAAATCGATCGCAGCGATGCGGCCGTCGGCGAGCGCGAACAGGTTGCCCTGATGCATGTCGGCGTGGAAAAAGCCTTCGGCGATGGCCTGGCGCAGGAATGCCCGGATCAGCTTGCCGGCGAGCGCGGTGGTGTCGTGGCCGGCAGCGATCAGCGCGGGGCGGTTGCTCAGCTTGATGCCGTCGACCCATTCAAGCGTCAGTACCTTGCCGGTGGTGCGCTGCCAGTCGATCGCCGGAACGGTGAAGTCCGGCTCGGCGGTCATCCCCTCGGCCAGTTCGGAGGCTGAAGCGGCTTCGCGGCGCAGGTCGAGCTCGCGCGCGGTCCACCGCTTGAAATGGGCGATGATCAGGCGCGGGCGCAGGCGCGCAGCCTCGCCACCCATGCCTTCCACCTGGGCGGCGGCCCATTCATAGGTGTCGATCGCGCGGGTGAAGTCCGCTTCGACGCCGGGACGCAGGACCTTGACCGCGACCTGGGCACCCTCGCGCGTGACGGCGCGGTGGACCTGGGCGATCGAGGCGGCGCCGACCGGCACTTCGTCGATGCTGGCGAACAGGGTCTCCAGCGGGCGGCCGAAGCTGGATTCGATGCGTTCGCGAATGATCGCAAAGGGCAGCGGCGGGAGTGCGTCCTGAAGCCGCAGAAGATCGTGCGCGGCTTCTTCGCCGACGAGGTCGGGACGCGTGGCGAGGGTCTGGCCGAGCTTGATCGCCGCGGGGCCGATCGCCTGGAAGGCGTCGGCGTAGCGGGGAACCGCCGGCACGCGAGCGCCCAGGCGCGCGAGACGGGCTATCCGGCGGACCGGCCGCGGGGTGTTGGGATCACGCTCGATCCCACGCAGCGCACCGTGGCGGGCGAGGATGCGGCCCCATTTGAGCAGGCGCCAGAGATGGACGGCGGGAGCAGTCACTGCGTGTTGCTTCCCGAGATGGGGAGGGGGGGCAGGCACAGGCTGGAGGGGGTTCTATACTGCGCGAATCGCTGGTGGAGGGCCCCCTCCACCACTCGCTGCGCGAGCGGTCCCCCTCCCCGTGCCGGGGAGGATTGAAGAGGGGCCATCAGATCTTCCAGCCGGAGTGGATCGCGACGAGGCCACCGAGCAGGGGCTCGACCTTGGTCTGGCGGAAGCCGGCATCGGCGATCATGCGCTCGAACTCGGGCATGCGCGGAAAGCGGCGGATCGATTCGACCAGGTAGCGATAGCTGTCCGCGTCGTTGGCGAGCAGCTTGCCAAGCTTGGGCACCAGATGGTGCGAATAAGCGTCGTAGACCTGGCCGAAGCCCGGCCATTCGGTTGTCGAGAATTCGAGCACGTAGAAGCGGCCGCCGCGCTTCAGCACGCGGTGCGCTTCGTGGAGCGCCTTGGGGATGTCGGTGACGTTCCGGATGCCAAAGGCGATGGTGTAGGCGTCGAAGAACCTGTCGGGCCATTGCAGCGTCTCGGCATTGGCTTCGCTCCAAACCAAGCCGTCTATACCGCGCTGAGTCGCGCGTTCGATGCCGACTTCCAGCATTTGCGGGTTGATGTCCGCGACGGTGATCGACGCCCCGGACTTGGCCATGCGAAAGGCGATGTCGCCGGTGCCGCCGGCCATGTCGAGGATCTGCTCGCCTGCACGCGGCTTCACCCGGCGGACGAACAGGTCCTTCCACACGCGGTGGAGACCGCCCGACATCGCGTCGTTCATCAGGTCGTATTTCGCGGCGACGTTGGAGAAGACCTCTCCAACGCGGCGGGTTTTTTCCTGGGGGGCGACGTCTTCGTAGCCGAAGGAGACAGTGTCGGACATGGGGGTGCTCTAGCGGGCGAGCGGCTATCGGGCTAGGGGGTTGGGCATGCCAGAATTGCCTGAGGTCGAGACCACCGTGCGGGGCCTGCGCCCGGTGCTGGAGGGGCAGGTGCTCGAGCGCGTGACCTTGCGGCGTGGCGATCTGCGGCGACCCTTCCCCGAAGGGCTGGGGCAGCACCTGAGCGGGGCGCGGGTTACCGGGTTGGGACGGCGCGCCAAATACGGGCTGATCGACACCGATCGCGGCGACACGCTGATCTTTCACCTTGGCATGTCCGGGCGGTGGCGGATCGACCCTGAGGAGTTGGGCAAGCACGACCATTTCGTGCTGGAGACGGGCAAACACCGGCTGGCGCTGAACGACGCGCGGCGCTTCGGGTCGCTCGACCTGGTGCCGACTGCGGGATTGGACGCCTGGCCGGCCTTTGCGGCACTGGGTCCCGAGCCACTGGGCAGCGGCTTCACCGCCGCGCACCTTGCCGCGAAGTTCAAGGACCGCATCGCGCCGGTGAAGGCGTTGCTGCTGGACCAGCGCGTGGTGGCCGGACTGGGCAATATCTATGTGTGCGAGGCGCTGTTCCTGGCGGGGATCGCACCCACGCGGGCGGCGGGGACCGTCACCAGGCCGCGACTGGCGAAGCTGGTGGACGCGGTGCGCGAGGTGCTGGAGGCGGCGATCGCGGCCGGCGGATCGACCTTGCGCGACTATGCGAGGCCCGATGGCGAGCTGGGGTATTTCGCCAAGCAGTGGCGGGTCTATGGACGCGAGGGTGAGCCTTGTGCCTGCGGGGGGCTGGTGGAGCGGCGCGTGGACGGCGGGCGATCGACCTTTTGGTGCCCGCGATGCCAGAAGTGATTGACCCGAATCGCCCAGGGCGGTAAGGGGCTCGCCTTTCCGGGCGTGGACATGATGTTCTGGCGCCCTTTCAATTCGAGCTAGGAACTAGACGGCATGGCGAATACGCCGCAGGCGAAGAAGCGTATCCGGCGGAACGACCGCCGTGCGGAAATCAACGGTGTGCGCGTGAGCCGCATCCGTACCTTCATCAAGAAGGTCGAGTCGGCCCTCGAGTCGGGCGACAAGGCTGCTGCCACCGCAGCACTCGCCGCAGCGCAGCCTGAGCTGCAGCGCGGCGTCGCCAAGGGCGTGCTCCACAAGAACACCGCTTCGCGCAAGTTCGCTCGGCTGACCAAGCGCCTGACCGCGCTCGCTTAATCGTCACAACTCCGTAACAAAGGCCCCGTCGGACCCAGTCCGGCGGGGTTTTTCGCGTGCGTGTTCCAAGCGTTGGCAAGCAGGTTCGAGGTAACTCGGGTAAGTCTCGGAAAACCAACGATTCGGGGGCTCTGACGTCGCCGAAATGGTGTTAAGTCGTTGATGCCATTCTATAAAACAGAGGGGCCCACGGTTTTCCGCGGGTTAGGCCGAGTCAACAAAACTATTTCAGATTCTTTGCGGGGGCTGCCCTTGCTCGACTCAGCAAGGCGTTCCTAAAACGAACTTCCGGCCACGCTCGTTGGCCGGATTGTGGGTGCTCGGT